>DATJYV010000186.1:0-43327 GCA_035499415.1 Bacteroidota bacterium | reverse complement strand
GCCCGTAATCTTGGTCGGGTCGACGGTCGTCATCACCACATAGCCGTCGGTCGAGCCGCCGACAATCTTCACCAGACTCGTATCCGTTGTCAGCGTCGCTCCCGGCTTCGTGTTGTAGGCCGTCCCCGGGTTCGGTTGCTGCGGTTGAACGGTGATGATGATCGGAGCACTTTCGAGTGACTTCGGCGAATACGCGGCGTTATAGTTATACGCGGTCACGGCAAAGAAATACTTCGTCCCGTTGATCAACGGCGCATTCGTGAATATATCCGTCTGGGTATCGAAGAATCGCTTAATGCCGGAGTCAGAGCCGCTTTGCAGTTCCTTGGGAATGACCGTCCCCGTCGACAGGTCAAAGTCGTTGTCGACGACCGACGTCACTCCATCGACGACGTCGTATGTCGCGAGTTTCTTGGCATTGGAGAAGCTTGCAGAGGGCAGCTGATAGATGTTATACCCCTGGAAGGTGTATCCCAGTTTCTCCGTGGCATTTTCCACTTTGTTCACGCTTGTCGCATCACCCCAGCTGAGAATTATCTCTTTATCCAGCGCGGCCACTGACACGCTCGGCTGGGCCGGAGGTGACGGGACGACAAAGAAATTATTGTATGCGGCCTGCGCATGGTCGGTGTAAAACCGGAGAAACGTGATGCTCGAGAGCCGGTCGTTTGCCTGCGCGGCGAGAGCCGCCACAACGACTTCCTGGGTGTCCGCCGGCTGGAATGTGAACGGACCTGCCGTCAGACACATTCGCCGGTCGTTTGGTCCTGTGCCAGGGAGTTGTCCATCCAGCCAACCAGTCCCTGCGACCGGGTCTCCGCTAAGCAGAAACGTTGTCTGAAGACCCGTTACCGGATTAATGAACGGAACGCCTGACACCGTCACTTTTCCCTGCATCAGATGATACCATTGTATCGTCGCACGCGGGTCGTTGTGTACCGGGTCGGTGTATGTCGTGCTGCCGTTAATGAAGAAGTTGAAACCCGACATGTGCAGGTTTTTCTTTCCGTGGATGACCTGGCCGTTGAAGATGGCAGAGTCCGAAGCAACACCGGGAACAACCGGACCCTGGAAGAAGCAGAACCCGCCGGCCGGGACAGCGCGACCGTAGAATCCATCCACGGGCTCGCCGTTATAAACATACCCGAGACTTCGCGTCGTGTCACAACCCACGAAGTCGTCGTTGTATCCCAAGGCGCCTCCGAGGTCGGGGTCCGCCCACTGGGTCGTATACATCGTGTCGACCTTGGCGCCGCTCTTGTTGATCATCTTGTACTTGATAAAGATCGTGTTCCCCAGCGCTCCGCTCTGGTTGTAGGCCCAGATCGTTCGCTGCACTTCCATACCCATCGGCAGGCAGCCGCCAAAGTTGTAAGCCCGCGTCGGGTCTGAATCGTTCATGATGTGCCACATCGTGCAGTCGGCTCCCGGCACGCCCGGAATGTCCGTCCCCGGGTCGTAGACCCCGTTCCCGTTCACATCCGTGTACGGAGCGCCCTGAGCGGCAGGCCACTCATTCCAGTCGTTGACGTACTCGTTATAGATGTCATCGATGGTGATCCCCGACTCGTATCGAACGCGATAGGTCTGTTCCGTCTGGAGCGCCGCCATCACATCCGTCTCGGTCGTGGTCGGGTTGATATCGGGCCGAACCTTAAATAGCCGGTACTTGTCACGTCCTCCGACTCCTGCCGCGTTCGGATTGTCTCCGACCATGCCCGAGCCGTTGGTCCCGTTCGTGACGATCGGACCCGCTTCGTAACCGTGCCAATACGTGGATCCGCCGATTTTCAGAGTCGGCGTTCCTGCAACGTTGTGATATCCGCCATAGACGAGCCCGTCCTCGAATATCACGTACCCGTAGCTGCCGATCGGTAATTCGAACCCCTCGGCATCCGCGGTGTACGGGTTCAAGGAACCGTCTCCCGTATTGCTGTAGTAGTTCATGATGTTGTTGATCAGCATCGGCTCGTACAGGTCATTCGCCTGCCCTTTCGCCAGCTTCTGATCTTTCTTGGTTCCTATTGGTTTCTCGGCGTACAGCGTCGCCCAGAGGCCCGCGATCAGGACCAAGCAGCCAGTGAGATGGAATAACTTTCGGAACTTCATACGTTCAATCTCCTATGATTATAACTCAAGTTTCACGCCAAACCGGATTTGCCGCGGGGGGCCGTAGTTGTTGGGGTTGTCCCCGAGCAGGATCTGCCGATACATTTGCTGATAGAGCGCAGCATCCTTGCCATAACCGTTGACATCCGCTTGACCCTGAATCGAACCGAGCCATCCGTCTTCCGAGGGTGAACCTGTCTTCGGGAAGACGGTGACTGTGTTCTTCGTGCCAAGCAAATTAATGACATAGATGTAAATGTCGGCATTGACACCGGAAATCTGGAAGCCCTTGTCAATCTTCGAGTCGAGCTGGAATACCCATCCGGTCGAAGATGCACCGATCGGCTCCACCGGAGTACGAGCGCGCGGGTCGCCAGTACCCTCTTGGGTATCATAAATCTGCGTGAAGCTCGTCCCGCTGTTGAAGCTCATCAGGAGATTGATTCCTGCCTGTTCCAGCGCACCGCCTTCGTCTTTTCCATACCGGTAATCCACGGAGACGTTCCCGCGATGCGGCTCATTGAACGTATTCGGAAACACGTACTTTGGAATATAGTTCGCGATGCCGGAGGCAACGACAGCGCCCGCAAGCGTGGTAGCGCTCGAGCCCGTCCCCTCAGCATCCGACAGCGTGTAGTTTGCCGAAACCTGCACGTGGGAAACCCGCCGCAATGTGAACTTCATCTCCAGGCCCTTGGAGGTGGCAAAGTCGCCGTTCACATACATCGGGAAGGCGCCACTCGACGCACCGGGAGCGGGGAGAATTTGTGCATACTGCAACTGGTCAATGATGTCCTTGTAGAAACCGGTAATATCCAACGCCGCGTAATCCGACAACTGCTGCTGGAATCCGATTTCATACTGGGTTGTCCGTTCCGGACGGAGACCGTAGCCCGTCGTGTTCACAAAGAAGTTCCCTCCGCCAACGATCTGGGATGCTGCACCGAGGCCGAGGTACGCATCCGCCAGTCGCGGATACTGAACATACTTGCCGTAACCGGCATGAAACACGGTTCGGTCAGAAGCGGGGAACGAAAAGCCGAGACGGGGCGTCACAAACTGATACTTGTCCGTCGAAAGGAGTTGGTTGGTCGCGAGGAGGTCAGTATGCCCCGTGGAATCCTTTTTGATGTTATTGGGATTCAGGAGCGTCTGACCGTCTCCGTCGATGTAATCATATCGCAAGCCGGCGTTGATGATGACATCCGCCAACTCAATCTTGCTCTGCGCATACGCAGCCCCGAATGTCGGGTGCCTCGGAGCCATGTCTGTCAGCTGACCATCGGAGTCGTACACGTTGCTGGAAATTTCGTTTCCGAACACGTCGTACCCGATGTTATCCGGATGGAGCGCCAGCAATTTCTTGTACAGCGCATCTCCTGTGAGGTTCTGGAACAACGCCCACTGATACACGGGAGTCGTGAATCCGGGGTTGAAACGGCGGTACGTATAGCGGGTATATTCGCCGCCCAACTTCAGCTCGGTCGAACTGCGAAGCTGGGTTGTCAGGTCGAACCTTCCGCCGATGCTTTCCGCTCGCCCCTTGGTATATCCGGCGATCGGTGTGCCGTACTGGTCGATGCCTCCAATATATCCCAGGCCGGATTGCGCTCCGATGACGTTTTTGTCGTCGCCAAGTGCGATGAAATACGGATTGAACGGGATGCCCGTGGCCGAGAGCGTGTATCCGTGGGCCGCATTCGCCGTCGAATCACCATACGCGAACAGGTTATCGCCGAAGGCCGGGTCATAACTCTTGTATGCGCGCAAGGTGTAGTTGACGTTCAATTCGTAGTATGTCGACTGGTCCAGGAACTGGGTAACTTTGAGGTTCGCGAAACCATTCTGGTTCTCGTTAATTCCCAGACGGCTTTGATCGAGAAGGGTGGCAAGCGTCGCCTGGTTTTGAGACTTATCATACGAGTACGACCCGCCCAATCGTACCTGCATCCCTCCGAGGTCCGCACCGAGTGAGCCGGCAAAATTGTTTGCCTGGTCATACCCGCCGATGAGGTTTCCCGCAGGATAGACGACATTGATCGTGTCGATTCCCAGAGCGGTCGGATGAGCCGGCGTCAACTGCGCAACCGTCAGTTGATTGGGAAAGTTGAACCCGTCCCACAAACGGGTGGACGGATCCTTGTAATACGTGTTCTGGTAACTAAGGAAGAAATTTGTTTTTTCCATGCCCAGGGGTCCGCCGACTGTGGCAGTCAGGTCACGATACCCGTACGAATACCCACCGAGCGATTTTGATCCCTGGCCTGTGTAATCGTCGGACTCAACCCGCAGAGAGGCGGCATAGTTTTGTCCGCCGGTCCGGAGCTGCGATCGAATGATGCCACCGTCGGCTCCGCCAAACTCGGCGCCATAGCCGCCTGCAAGGACCTGCACCTGCTCGAGGGACTCATCGATAATCGTCACTGCGCGACCGCCGTTGACGATGTCGGTGATCGGAGCGCCTTCGAGCGTGAACGCGGTCTCGTCGTACCTGCCGCCTCGGATGTAAAAATTATTCCCAATCTGCACCACGCCCGGCTGCAAGGAAATCGACGCGTTGATTCCGCGCTGGGGGAGATTGGCGATGAAGTCCTGGTCGACGATCCGAATGGAAGACGTCGCACTCTTGTTGACGAGCGGACGTTCGGCCACGATCTCGACCGGTTTCACCTGAACGGCGGTGCTGGAAAGTTTGAAATCCAAAATGGTGGAGAGGTTCGAGTTGACGCGAACGTTGGATTCTTCTATGGGGGAGTAGCCAACATACGTCACCTTTAAGGTGTACGTTCCGACCGGAACGCTCAGGATGACATAGTTCCCGTCGACATCCGAGGATGCTCCGAGAGTCATGCCTTCGATCTGAACGTTTGCTCCAATCAGCGGCTCGCCCGATTCCTTGTCCGTGATCTTCCCGCGCAGTTTTCCTTCCTGCGCGAACAGGAACACCGGAAGAAGGATCAAGAGGGTAAGAGCTAGAGCGGACTTGCGAAACATACCTAACCTCCTTCTTTGGTGGAGAGTGTACTTGCTACGATGTGGGGTTGTCTTTGCCGTCGAATGCTTGTGTCATCCGCGCGGCATGGTGAGAAAATCTTTTGCAAGGTTTCGTTCCCTCGTTCTGCTTCCTAACTGCCCCGAGGTTTCTTCAATCACCTCCTTCTTTATTTATCTTGAAAAACGTGAACGCGTCCCGGGCACTTCCCAAGAACTTGCTCGAAATATATCTTTTGCTGTGTTTCTTGTCAAGTCTTTTTTAAGAAAACTTGTCAAATCCCTATCGCGTAAGAATTAACGTTCCTTTAACCCTCACAGCCGGGCCGAACGGACGTCGAATACCCCTTCCATACGTCCCAACTTTTTGAGTATCTCCGGGGAGACCGGCGAGTCAGTATTGATAATGGTCAGAGCTTTCTGTCCGGGCCCTTCACGGCCAAGCGCGAGCCCGGCAATGTTGACCCCCGCCGTAGCCAGCTCCCCGCCCACACGCGCAAGCATCCCGGGTTTATCGATGTTCCTATAAAAGAGAAGATGTCCTTCCGGGTTCACCTCGAAGTGGAAATCGTCGATTTTTACGATGCGGAGGTGGGAGCTTCCAAAAACGGTTCCAGCAAACGCTCGCTTCTCGACGTCGGTCTCGTAGGCAACCCCGATCAGGTTCGAATAATCCGCATGCTCGGCTTCCCGCTTCTCCACAAACACGACCCCGAGCTCACGGGCAATTGCCGGCGCGTTCACGAGATTGACCGGCTCGGTCATGACGTGAGAAAAAATACCTTTGAGCACGGCCGCCGAAATCACCTCCTGCGCCTGCGTGAGCAGATTCCCGCTGCAGCTGATCGTCACCGTCTTAAGGGCTCCCTGCATGAGTTGAGCCTGCAAGCTTCCCAGTTTTTCTGCAAGAAGGACGTACGGTTTCAATTCCTTTTTCATCGCGAGCTGGATGGCCTCGGCGTTTACAGCTCCGACGATTCCGCGGTCCTTCAGAACATCCGCGAGCTGTCGGCCGATCTGTTGAGCGACTTTTTCCTGCGCCTCCTCGGTCGAAGCGCCGAGGTGCGGCGTGGCAATGACGCGGGGATGCCGCAGCAGAGGATTGTCTCCAGGCGGCTCCTGCTCAAAAACGTCGAGGGCCGCCCCGGCAACCATCTCGGATTCCAATGCGGCAAGAAGGGCTTTCTCATTTATAATGCCCCCGCGCGCGCAATTCACGATTCTCACACCCCGCCGGCAGCGCGCAAACTGCGCCTCCCCGATTAATCCCCGCGTCTCGTCATTCAGCGGCGTGTGCACCGTGATGATATCCGACTGCGCGAATATTTCGGCGAGCGAGACCAATTCAACCCGCATCTTCGCTGCGACTTCCGCCGAGAGCACGGGGTCGAAGCCGATCGTCCTCATACCGAACGATTGGCAGCGGACGGCGACCTCGCGCCCGACTTTTCCCATGCCGACTACTCCGATCGTCTTCCCCGAGAGCTCCGTCCCCACAAACCGTTTCCGCTCCCACTTTCCCTGCTTGAGCGATTCATTCGCCTGCGGGATGTTCCGACACAGCGCCAGGATCATCGAGACTGTATGCTCCGCCGTCGACACGGTATTTCCCCCCGGCGTGTTCATGACGATGATGCCGCGTCGCGTCGCCGCTTCGACGTCGATGTTGTCCACGCCGGCACCGGCGCGACCGACGACCCGCAAATGCTTCGCCGCAGCCAGAACATCCGCCGTTACCTGCGTCGAACTCCTCACAACCAGCGCATCGACGGCAGAAATTTTGTCTTTCAAGGCCTCCGGTTTGAGGCCGGTCGCTTCTTCAACTTCGAACCCTTCGGACTTCAGGATTTCGACGCAGACCTTTTCAATCGGATCGCTAATCAGAATCTTCATGAGGATTTTCCCAGGAGACTGCGCTGGACCTCCGCGACTCCCGCGCCGGGCGTGAAGGCGTAGCCGGCATCGGCCAGCGCTCCTTCGAGCGCGGCAACCATTGCGACCATGTCGAAATCGTCGTAGTAGCCGAGATGGGATATGCGAAATATTTTCCCTGCGTACTCATCCTGCCCCCCGGCTACCGTTATGCCGTACTTATTTTTCAGCGATCCGTTGAGAATCTTCCAATCGACGCCGTCCGGAACCCAGACCGGCGTGACGGCAAACGATGGAGAGTCCGAAAAGAGTTTCATGCCGAGGGCTTTCACGCCGCTCCGAAGAGCCGTTGCCAGGCGCTCGTGTCGTTTCCAAATCGATTCAATTCCTTCCTTCCGAATCATCGAAAGCGCCTCGTCGACGCCGATAATGAGCGAGACCGCGGGGGTCCACGGAGTATCGTTCTTCTCGAAGCTTTTAAGAGCCCGGCCAAGGTCGAGATAGAATCTCGGCGTCGTCGAAGTTCCGACCCTTTCGATGGCGCGGCTGCTTAATGCGACGAAAGCCAGGCCTGGAGGAATCATGAGTCCTTTCTGCGAACCGGTCACGCAGACGTCGATCCCCCATTCGTCGAACCGAAACTCGTGCGCGCCAATCGCCGTGATCCCGTCGACGCAGACCAGGGCGTTCGATTCATCCAGAATGACGCGCGCGAGATGTTTGATATCGGTCGCGGTCCCCGTGGATGTCTCGCTGTGCGTCAGATAGACGGCTTTCGCTTCGGGATGCTGCTTGAGCGCCGAACGAATCTGCTCTTCGGTCGGGGCCTTGCCCCACTCGACCTTGATCTCGACAGCGTTGAAGCCGAACGCTTTCGGCATTTTGACCCAGCGCTCACCGAACTTTCCGCCGTTGACGGAAATAATTGTGTCCCCTTTTGAAAAGAGACTCACAAACGTGGATTCGACGCCGCCGGTACCGGAGCAAGTGAGAACGACAACGGGTTGCCTGGTCTGGAAAAGGTATTGGAGATTCGAGTGGACCCGGGCAAGGATCTCCTGAAATTCGCGGCTCCGGTGATGTATGATCGGTTCGGCCATGCGGAGCATGACCGTCTCAGGGACTGGCGTCGGGCCAGGGGTAAAAAGACGTTTCTTCATGAACGGTAGAGGAAGGGTGGTTTGCCGGCTGAGTGTTTCCGCTCGAAAAGTATACGATTTGCTTGGTCGAGATGCAACGGACGTTCAGCGGAACAGGGCGCGGGTGAAGGGGCCAAAAGCAGAACGACCCCGGAGCTGCCGAGGTCGCTTGTACGAAGGACGATCAAAAAAAATCAGACGGCTTCTTTTTTCTTTTTGGGTGCCTCGTTGACATGTCCCTCGATGAGTTTGAGAAGGGCCGCCCGGCCGTCGCCGTTGACGATGGAAAAAGGAACGATGCCGCGGCAACAACCGTCGTTCAGCTGCGGGTGGAACTGGTCTTTGTAAGCATCGATCTGCTTCGTCAGCTTGCTGAACGGGAGCTTGTCGGCTTTGGTCAGGACGAGAAGATAGGGGACTTCATAATACTCGAGCCAGTCCATCATCATCAGGTCGAGCGGAGTCGGCTCCTGACGCGAGTCGATCAACTGCATCGCAAGACTGATGGGGCCGCCGCGCTTCAGGAAATCCTCGATCAATTTCTTCCAGCCGGCACGCATTTGCTCCGGCACTTTGGCATAGCCGTACCCGGGAAGGTCGACGAAGTAAAAGGAATTATTAATGATGTAATAATTGATTTCACGGGTTTTGCCGGGCGTTGCGCTCGAGCGTGCAAGTCCACGTTTGTTGCACATCTTATTCAGGAGCGAGGACTTCCCGACGTTTGATCGGCCGATATAAAGGACTTCCCGCAATTCATTCTTCGGGAGCTGCCGAAGATCTGCCACTCCCTGCAGGAATTCTGCACTCGTAATTTTCAGCATGGCATCTGGGTCCTTCCGGATTGGCTCAAATCGATCTGAACCTTTTTCGTTGAGTGCTTCAGCGTCACAAAGCGGGCGCCGGCGGTACTGCCGGCGTCTCAGCCCGAGCCGCTTCTTTCTTCTTCCTTGCCGTTTTCTTTTTTGCCGGTTCCGACGCCTTCCCGGCGGATTTGGCCGCCGTATCCTGGCCGGTGTTGAAATCGACGAGCTCGATCACGGCAACTTCGGCACCGTCGCCGAAGCGCCGGCCCAGCTTGACAACCCGTGTGTAACCACCCGGCCTTGTCGCAACTTTCGGCACGATCTCGTTGAAGAGCGTCGACACGACTTCGCGATCCCGCAGAAACGCGAAAACTTCCCGCCGCGCGTGGACGTCTTTCATCTTTGCCGTCCCCTCTTTCGACACCGCGTTCCGCGCTTTTGTGATCAGCCGCTCCACGACACGACGCGTTTCTTTCGCTTTCGCCGTTGTCGTACGAATCCGCTTGTGGCGGATGAGAGACACACTTAAGGCGGAGAGCGTCGCTTTCCGATGACTCGCCGTTCGCTTGAGCTTCCGGCCCTGTTTCAAATGTCTCATTGCCTGGTCTCCGTCCTGAGCCCGTCCGCCCTATTCGTTTCCATCTTTCAGATACTTGTCGACATCCATTCCGAACGACAATCCCTGCTGCTCCACGATATCCGAAAGCTCCGCAAGCGATTTGCGGCCAAAATTGCGGAATTTCAGCAATTCGGATTCGCTTCGGCGAACAAGGTCCGCCATCGTCTTAATGTTCGCCGACCGGAGGCAGTTATGCGACCGGACAGAAAGCTCCAGCTCATCGACCGACATCTTGAGGATCTTGCGAACTCGCGCCACTTCTTCTTCCTGTTCGCCTTCCCCCTTTTCCGCTTCGGGTTCCGCTCCGAAATTGATGAAGAGCTGAACGTGGTCGCGGAGAATTTTCCCGGCATGCGTCACGGCATCCTCCGGGGAAATTGAACCGTCGGTCTCCACTTCAAGGGTCAGTTTCTCATAATCGGTCTGACCTCCGACACGCGTCGGCTCGATCGTGTAACGGACGTTGACGATGGGGGTGAAGATTGAATCGATGGGAATCATGCCGAGCGGCTGGTCGGGGGCTTTGTTCTCCTCGGCCGGCACATATCCCTTGCCGCGTCCGATGCGCAGCTCGAGCTCAAATTCCGCGTCCTTGTTGAGGCGCGCGAGATGGAGGTCGGGGTTGAGTACTTCGATTTCGGGAAATGCCTTTTGGACATCCGCGGCCGTGAGATTTCCCGGCCCCTTCACGGGAACCACAATCTTCGTCGCCTTCTTGTTGATGGGGCGGATGCGGACGCGCTTCAGGTTGAGGACGAAGTCCGACACATCTTCGACCACTCCCTTGATCGTGGAAAATTCATGCTGGATGCCGTCGATGCGGATCGCGGTGATTGCCGTTCCGGGAAGGGATGCGAGAAGGACGCGCCGCATGGAGTTACCGATGGTAACGCCGAACCCTTTCTCGAGCGGCTGAACCGTAAAGCGTCCAAAGTTCTTGGAGTAGGATGACTGTTCAAGCTCGATCTTTTCCGGCATTTGTACTAACAGGGTGTTCATGTTTTTTTCCTTAAGCTCCGCCTGTGCGGATGAATTTCAATGAAAGAAAGCGTTCGCCGCGGCGCTACTTTGAGTAGAGCTCGACGATCAATTGTTCGTTGGCATTCAACGGGATATCGGCCCTTTCCGGGATGTTGAGGAACGTGCCGGCCATGGCTGCCTTGTCGAGACTCAGCCACGACGACATGGACGTATCCTTGACGCGTTTCATCGAATCGTGAATCAGTTGAAGCTTGCGACTCTTGTCCCGGACCTGGACGACGTCGCCGGGGTTCAGGAGATACGACGGAACATCGACGACCGCGTTGTTGACGAGGAGATGACGATGAAGGACGAGCTGACGCGCCGACTTGCGCGAAGGGGCGAGCCCCATGCGGTAGACGACGTTGTCCAGCCGTCGCTCGAGCATTTTCACCAATGCGTCACCGGTTCGGCCGGTCTGCTTCGCCGCTTTGGAGAAGTAATTCCTGAATTGCGTTTCCAGCAGGCCGTACATACGCCGGACTTTCTGTTTTTCCCTGAGCTGGACGCCGTATTCTGAAATGCGGGAACGCCGCGATTGTCCGTGCTGCCCCGGGGCGAAATTCCGCCGCTCGACCGGACACTTTTCGGTGTAGCATTTCGTGCCCTTCAGGAACAGCTTCTGCTTTTCCCGGCGGCAGAGTTTGCAATTTGCATCAATGTAGCGGGCCATAAACCTCCTCAGCGGATCAAATTACACTCTTCGACGTTTCGGCGGACGGCAGCCGTTGTGCGGAATCGGGGTGATGTCCCGAATCATGGTGACCTCGAGGCCGGCAGTCTGGAGCGAGCGGACCGCGGCTTCCCGTCCGCCACCCGGGCCTTTGATGAACACTTCCACGCGGCGCAGGCCGAGGTCGTACGCTTCCTTCGCCGCCGCCTCCGCCGCAACCTGTGCCGCGAAGGGGGTGCTTTTCCTCGAGCCCTTGAATCCGTTTTTGCCCGACGTCGACCAGGCAATCGTATTGCCGTACGTGTCCGTCAACGTAATGATCGTGTTGTTGAACGTCGCCTTGATAAATGCTTTACCGCTCGCATCGACGTGTACTTTTTTCTTCTTTTTTGTAACCGGCGCAGTGGGTGCAGGTTTGGCCAATGACTTCTCCTTTAATCTTCCCGGCTGAGAGTTCTACTTCTTCTCGATCGCCTTTTTCTTTCCGGCGACCGTCTTCCGTTTCCCTTTCCTTGTGCGGGCATTGGTGCGGGTCCGCTGTCCCCGGACGGGGAGACCTTTCCGATGTCTCAGGCCGCGGTAGCTTCCGATGTCCATCAATCGTTTGATGTTCAACTGGACTTCGCTCCGCGCCGCCCCCTCGACTTTGAGGTCGGACTGGATGACCGAGCGTATCGCTGCCACCTCTTCGTCGGTGAGGTCGCCGATCCGCTTGTTGTGGTCGACTTTCGCCTTGGTCAGAATTACCTGAGCCGTCGGCCGGCCAATCCCGTAAATGTACGTCAGGCCGATCTCCGACCTTTTGTTCTTGGGAAGGTCAACGCCTGCTATTCGTGCCACGCTTCATCTCCTCTTTGATTGATACCCGATCCTGCTTCCGGCATCGGCCGGGATGCTAGCCCTGGCGCTGCTTGTGCTTCGGGTTTTTGCAGATCACCCTCACCACTCCCTTGCGTCGGATGATCTTGCAGTTCTCGCACATTTTCTTGACTGATGAACGAACTTTCATGGTTTCTCTACTTTCCGCCCCCTCACTTGTATCGATACGTGATCCGGCCTTTTGTGAGGTCGTACGGCGACATCTCCACCGTTACCCGATCTCCGACCAGAATCTTGATGTAGTGCATGCGCATCTTCCCCGAAATATGCGCAAAGATCTCCACCCCGTTGTCCAGCTTGACGCGAAAGCTGGCGTTCGGGAGCGTCTCCGTGATGACACCGTCGACCTTGATCGGTCCCTGCTTGGCCATCAACTATCGCGTCAGGATTTCGGCTTTTCCCCGAACGATGGCCACCGTGTGCTCGAAATGAGCCGACGGCTTCCGGTCTTTTGTCACGACGGTCCAACCGTCCGGTTCGATCACAACATCCGCCTTGCCTGCGTTCACCATCGGCTCAATTGCCAGCGTCATTCCCTCGCGCAAGCTCAATCCCGTTCCCGGATTTCCGTAGTTCGGCACGTTCGGTTCTTCATGAAGTTCAACTCCGACGCCGTGGCCGACGAGTTCGCGCACGACGGTAAAACCGTTCGATTCCACGCATTCCTGCACTGCGTGCGAAATATCGTGCACGCGATTGCCGGCGACCGCCTGCTCGATGCCGCGGAAAAGGGACTCTTCCGTGACACGCATGAGCCGCTCCTTGTCGGGCGTTACCTCGCCCACGGGGAACGACCAGGCACCGTCGCCATAAAATCCATCCTTCCGGACGCCCACGTCAACCGAGAGTATCTCCCCCTCCCTCAACTGTCTTCGCCCCGGAATTCCATGGACCACCTGCTCGTCGATCGAAGTGCAGAGCGTCGCCGGGAACAGGTTCGACTTCGACGGTCCGTATCCCTTAAACGCGGGTTCCGCATCGAACGACCGGATGTACTCTTCTGCCAGTCTGTCCAATTCCAGCGTTGTTACACCGGGACGGATGCGGTCTGCAACGAGCCGTAACACTTCCGCAACAATCCTCGACGCCTCCCGCATGAGTTCAATCTCGCGCGCCGTCTTAATGCGGATCATTGCGAAGCAACTTATCTGATCCTGCCGCGCAGCTTCCCGCTCTTCATGAAGCCGTCGTAGTGTCGCATCAGCAGATGTGATTCGATCTGCTGCAGTGTGTCGAGGGCAACGCCCACGACGATGAGCAGGCTCGTTCCGCCGAAGAACGACGCGAAACTCGGCGTAATATTCATCTTCACCATCGCCGTCGGCAGGATGGCGATGATGGCGAGGAAAATCGAGCCCGGGAGCGTGATCTTCGTCAGGATGTTGTCAACGAAATCCGCCGTGTGCGTTCCGGGACGAATGCCGGGGATGAATCCCCCCTGTTTCTTCATGTTGTCCGCGACATCCTTCGGGTTGAACGCGATGGCGGTGTAAAAATACGTGAAGAAGACGATCATAAGCCCGTAGACCACGGAATAGGCCCACGAGTTCGTGCTGAACCAGTTGCTGCTCAACTCCGTCACGAACTCGCTGTCGGGAAAGAACGAGAAGACGATCTGCGGCAGGAACATGATCGCCTGGGCGAATATGATCGGCATGACGCCGGCCGTGTTCACGCGCAGCGGAATGTACTGCGTGACGCCGCCGTACACTTTGCGGCCAACGACCCTCTTCGCATACTGCACGGGAATCCGCCTCGTTCCCTGCGTGACGAGCACGACACCGGCGATGATGAGGGTCATCAGAGCGAAGATGACGATCTCGACCACGAGGTTCCGCGAGTTCGCACGCACGAGCTGGAACTCGTCGAGGACTGCATGCGGGAATCGTGCAATGATGCCGATGAATATGATGAGCGAAATGCCGTTGCCGATCCCGCGTTCGGTGATCTGTTCGCCCAGCCACATCATAAAGATTGTTCCGGCCGTCAGGATGATCACGGTGCTGAGGGTGAACCCGAAGCCCTGGACTTCGACGGGGACGATCGGGCCCGACGGCGTATTGGTGTGGACGAGCTTCACCACGACGCCGCTCGCCTGGAGCATCGAGATGAGCACGGTTCCGTAGCGCGTGTATTGCGTAATTTTCTTCCTGCCGTCTTCGCCTTCATGCTGGAGTTTCTGGAAATACGGGATGACCGCGCCCAGGAGCTGGATGACGATCGAGGAGCTGATGTAGGGCATGATTCCCAGCGCAAAGACCGCCGCGTTGCTGAATGCTCCTCCCACAAACAAGTCGTACAGCCCGAAGAGCGTGTTCTCGGACGAGCGCCGGATCGTATCTGCAAGAAGGCTCGCGTTGACGCCCGGGAGCGTAATGTGAGAGCCGATCCTGACGATGATAAGCAGGGCGGCCGTAAAAAAGAGGCGTTCCCGGAGCTCCTGGATCTTGAAAATATTCGTAAATGTGTCGGTCAGCTTGCTCATGATTTGGGAGCACTCTGCGGCACTGCGCTGACCACTGTCGCTTTTCCCCCCGCTGCCTGGATCTTCGCCAGAGCCGACTTGGAGAATGCGTGGGCTGTCACATCGATTTTCCTCTTCAACTCACCGTCCCCCAGAATTTTCACCGGAACGTGTTTCCGCGCGATGGCTCCCGCGCCGTACAGGATCTCGGGCGTCACGATATCTCCGGTGATTCTCTTCTTCTCGATGAGCGTCGAGAGAGTTTCAAGACTGATGATCTGGGTCTCCCTGGCGTTTCGGCTCTTGAATCCGTACTTGGGAACCCTCCGGGTCAACGGCATCTGGCCCCCTTCGAACCAGATTTTGAACTTGTGCCCCGAGCGGGCCTTCGCCCCTTTGTGCCCCTTCGTCGCAGTACCGCCGTGGCCCGACCCCTGGCCGCGTCCGATGCGCTTGGTCTTTCTGCGCGACCCACGCGCCGGCGTCAGATGACTGAGAATGTCTTTTCCCATTATTTCACTTCCTCAACCGAGACGAGATGCCGGACAGCGTTGACCATTCCGCGAATCTGAGGCGTGTCCTTTTTGATGACGACGTAATTCGGCCGTCCCAAACCGAGCGCTTTGATGGTCCGCTTTGCATTCTCGAGTTCGTCGATGATACTGCGCGTCTGCGTGATTCGAATCTGCTTTTCCTTCGCCATGGCCGGACCGTTGCCGTTACTGGAAGAGTTCCTGCAATGATATCCCGCGCCGCGATGCCACGGTCTTCGCATCCGAGAGATTCAGCAGCGCCCGGATAGTCGCCTTGACGACATTGTGAGGATTCGAAGAGCCCATCTGCTTCGTCAGGACATCCTTCACGCCTGCAGATTCCAGGACCGCCCTCACGCCGCCGCCGGCAATGAGACCGGTTCCGGGAGATGCCGGTTTCAGCAGAACCTTTCCGGCTCCGAATTTACCGATGACGACATGCGGAATCGTGCCCCGGATGATCGGCACTTTGTAAATGACCTTCCGCGCATCATCCACACCCTTGGCAATGGCATCCGCCACTTCGTTCGCTTTTCCCAAGCCTATGCCGACGTGCCCCTTGCCGTCGCCGACGACGACGACCGCGTTGAAGCTAAATCGCCGGCCGCCTTTGACGACTTTGGCAACCCGGTTGACGTGGACGAGGCGCTCCTTCAGTTCGAGCTCGCCTGCTTTGAATCGTGCCATGGGACTGGTTCGTCTCCTCTCGTTTATAACTTCAGGCCCGCTTCGCGCGCGCCGTCCGCGACGGCTTTGACGCGACCGTGATAAAGGTAGCCGTTGCGGTCGAACACCACTTCTTTGATATTCTTCGAGAGCGCCTTCTTCGCCGCCACCGCACCGACCAACTTGAAAATGTTGACCGGCTTTCCCGCCTTCTTCACTTCTTCCTTCAATTCCTTGGAGAGCGAGGATGCAGCAACAAGCGTCTTACCCGTCGAATCGTCGATGATCTGGGCGTACGCGTGCTTCAGACTCCGGTAGATCGTGAGCCGGGGGCGCAGCGCCGTGCCCGAAATCTTCTTTCGGATGCGCGCCTTTTTCTTCGCGATCCGTTCTTTCGTATTCTTGTTGATCATACGTGTTTTCCGTATAGCGGTTTCTATTTCGTCGCAGTCGCTGCCGCGGCCTTTCCGGCCTTGCGACGAATATACTCGCCTTCGTACTTTATTCCCTTCCCTTTGTACGGCTCGGGGGGGCGGAAGGATCGGATCTTCGCTGCGACGAGGCCGACGAGTTGCTTGTCAACTCCGCTGATCGTGATGTTCGTCTGGGTCGGTGCCTCGATTTTGACCCCTTCGGGGGGTCCAAACAGGATCGGATGGCTGTAGCCGATCAGAAGGTTCAGCTTCTTCCCTTTCATCTCTGCCCGGTATCCGACTCCGACGATTTCGAGCTTCTTGAAATAGCCCTCCGTCACGCCGACGACCATGTTCTGAACGATCGCGCGCCACAATCCGTGGAGGGCCTTGTCCTTTTTCTCGTCGGTTCTTCGTGACAGCCGTACTTCCTGATCCTTGACCTCGACACCGATGCTGGGATGGACGGCCGCGGAGAGGTTGCCTTTCGGTCCCTTCACCGCGATGACGCCGCCGGAGGCCGTAATCGTCACTCCCTTGGGAATGACGACGGGTTTTCTACCGATGCGCGACACGTTGCATTCTCCTCAAACGTTCCTTACCAGATGTACGCCAGGACTTCGCCGCCGAGGTTTTGTTTCCTCGCCTCGGAATCCGTCATGATCCCTTTCGGCGTGGACACGATGGCAACGCCCAACCCGCCGAGGACACGCGGGAGGTTTTTGGACCCGCGGTACTGCCTGATCCCCGGCTTGCTCACGCGCCGCATCCCCGTGATGACGGGCTTGCCGGCATTGTACTTCAGATTAATCCGAATCACGCCCTGTTTTTTGTCTTCCAGGACGGTAAAATTCCCGATGAATTTCTGCTGTTGAAGCAACTGCGCGAGCGCCTTCTTTGTGCGAGACGCCGGGATATCGACGCGTCGATGGCGCGCCCGCGCGGCGTTTCGAATGCGAGTGAGAAAATCTGCGATGGGGTCCGTTGTCGTCATGATGCCTTCAAAGTTGTGCCGGCGTCACCAGCTTGCCTTGCGAACGCCCGGGATTTTGCCGTCGAGAGCGAGCTGGCGCAGGCAGATACGGCAAATGCCGAACTTTCTGTAATAAGAGCGCGAGCGGCCGCAGATGGCACAGCGATTGTGCTGGCGCGTTTTAAACTTTGGAGTCCTCTTTGCTTTTACCACCATTGCGAGTCGTGCCACGCCTGCTCCTGGTTGCCTGAATTCTCAGGCCTGTTTTTCGATGGTTGATTGAACCACTTCCTGCCGCTTCATGAACGGCATCCCCAGCTCCTTCAGCAACTCATACGCTTCGGGGTCGGAATGCGCCGTCGTGACGAGGGTGACATCCATTCCGGTGATGCGCGTGACCTTGTCGACATCGATTTCCGGGAAGATGATCTGCTCTTTGACGCCGACGGTATAGTTGCCGTGGCCGTCGAACGATTTATCGGATACGCCCCGGAAATCCCGGACGCGCGGAAGCGCGATGCTGATAAACCGGTCGAGAAACTCGTACATGTGATTCCGCCGCAGTGTCACCCGGCATCCGATGGGAAGGTCTTCACGCAGTTTGAAATTTGAAATTGCCTTCTTCGACCGCGTTACGGAGACTTTCTGCCCTGTGATGGATTCAAGCTCGCGCACGGCAGCATCGAGCAGTTTCGGATCCTGCGTGGCCTGGCCGACGCCGATGTTGATCGAGATCTTTTCCAGACGCGGCACCTCCATGACGCTCCGGTACTTGAAGCGTTTCATGAGTGAGGGAACAATCGCCCGGCGGTACAGCTCGTGGAGACGGGGCGGTACCCCTTTTTCCTGAACACCGGCCTCCTTGGGCTGGGCTCCCGCCTTGGCCGGCTTCTCTTTCTTCGGCTGCTTCGGCTTTTGTTCTTTTTCAGTCGCCATGGTGCTTCAGAACATTTCGTTGCATTGCTTACAGACGCGCATCGTCTTCCGTCGGTTGCTCGCCGGGTCCGTCACGTGCGCATGGCCGACGCGTGTCGGTTGGGCGCATTTGGGGCAAACAACCATCACGTTCGAGGCATTGATCGACCCCTCCTTCTGGAGAATGCCTCCTTGAGGATTTTTCTGCGTCGGACGCGAATGGCGCTTGACGATGTTGACATTTTCAATGATGACGCGGTTCCGGTCGGGGAACACTTTCAAAACTTTTCCCTTCTTGCCAAGGGAATTTCCCGAAATGATGAGGACCGTGTCGTTCTTGTGGACGTGGAGATTCTGGGCCATGATTTCTTACAAGACCTCCGGTGCCAGAGAGACAATTTTCATGAACTGACGCTCGCGCAGTTCTCGAGCGACAGGGCCGAAGATACGCGTCCCCCTTGGTTCCCCCTGTTGGTTGAGGAGGACGGCGGCGTTCTCATCGAATCGGATGTACGATCCATCTTTTCGTCGAATCTCTTTCTTTGTGCGCACCACCACTGCACGGGAGACCTCACCCTTTTTGACCGGCGCCCCGGGAATCGCCGCTTTGACCGCCACGACGATGAGGTCGCCGACGGTTGCGTAGCGCTTGTCGTGGCCGCCGAGGACCCTGATGCAGCGGATCTTCTTGGCCCCTGAATTATCGGCAACGACGAGATTGGTTTCTTCCTGGATCATTCTTCAGGCCTGATTCAATACCTACTTTGCTTTTTCAAGAACGGCAACCAAACGCCATCGCTTTCGCTTGCTCAGAGGACGCGTCTCCATTACTTTCACCAAATCTCCCACTCCCGCTTCGTTCTTTTCATCATGCACCATGAGCGTCGACGTCAGCCGGAAGTACTTCTTCAGGACCACGTGGGGAACACGGCGCTCAAGGGCGATCACGATGCTTTTGCTCATCTTATTACTGATGACTTTCCCGACCCGGACTTTCCGTCGTCCGCGAACAGGTGCAACGGCAGCTTCTGCGCTCATTTGGGTTTCTCCGGATTGGCGGCCGTCGGCGCGACTGTTTTCATGCGCTCCCGGAGAATCGTCTTGAAGCGTGCGATATCCTTCTTCGACTGCGTAATTTTCATCGGATTTTCCAACTGGCCGATAACCTTCTGGAAAAGCAGCTGACTCAGACTTTCTTTCTCGTCGGCGACGCGTTTCTGAAGCTCGGCATCGGACAGTTGCCGTATATCCTTCGTTTTCATAGGGCGATGCTATCCTTCGAGGTCGATGCGACTGACAAACTTGGTTTTGATCGGCAATTTGTGCTTGGCAAGAAGCATTGCTTCCGCGGCGAGAGCGCGGCTGACTCCGCCCAGCTCAAACAGAATTCTCCCGGGTTTCACCACCGCCACCCAGAACTCGGGTATTCCCTTGCCGCTTCCCATGCGTGTTTCTGCCGGTTTCTTCGTGACGGGTTTGTCGGGAAAAATCCGGATCCACACTTTACCTTCGCGTTTCATCATGCGGGTCAGCGCCACGCGCGACGCCTCGATCTGCCGCTGCGTGATCCATCCCGGCTCGAGCGCCTTGAGGCCGTAATCGCCGAACGCGACAGTCGCTCCCCGCGTCGCTTTGCCGCTCATCCGTCCTCGCTGGGCTTTCCTGAATTTTACCCTCTTGGGCATCAGCATGATGCAAGTCCCTTATGACCGTGTGACCGTGCCGAGAATTTCGCCTTTGCAAATCCAGACTTTGACGCCGATGGTTCCGTAAATCGTGTAGGCCGTTGCCGATGCGTAATCGATGTCCGCCCGAAGCGTCTGGAGCGGGATGCGTCCCTCTTTGTACTGCTCGGTCCGTGCGATCTCAGCCCCACCCAGCCGGCCGCCGCATTTGACGCGAATGCCCTCCGCACCCATGCGCATGGAGGCCGTGATCGCCTGCTTCATCGCGCGCCGGAACGAAATCCGTCCCTCAAGCTGGTTGGCAATCGTCTCTGCCACGAGGTACGATTCCAACTCCGGCCGTTTGATTTCGTGGATGAGAATCTTCACTTCTTTCGAGGTTACTTTCTTGAGCTCCTCTTCGAGCTGGGCGATCTCTTTGCCGCTTTTCCCGATCACGATTCCCGGACGGGACGTGTGGATCGTGATGACGGCGCGCTTGGGGGTCCGGTCGATCTGAATGCGGGAAATCCCCGCCTTCTTCAGACGGTTCCGAACGTAATTCCGCACGACGAGGTCCTCCTGGAGCTTCCCGGCAAAGCTTTTGTCGTCATACCAGTTGGCGTCCCAGGCGCGAACCACGCCCAATCGAAAACCGTTCGGATTTGTCTTCTGGCCCAATCGAACCTCCCGTCAGCTTGGTGTCGCTTTTTTCTCTTGCGTCGGTGCCGGCTTTGATGCCGCTTTCTTTTTCGGGACTTCCCGTAAAATTGCTTCCGTCTTCTCACGTTGTGAAACGACGATCGTAATGTGGTTCGAGCGTTTCCTCACACGAAATGCCCGCCCCATCGGAGCCGGCAGGACTCGTTTCTGCATCGGCCCGCCGTCCACGAACGCCTGTTTCACGAAGAGCGTTGCCGTGTCCACGCGCCCCGATTCATCCTTGTTCTGGATGTTGGAGATGGCCGAACGCAGAACCTTCTCCGCTGCGCGGGCGGCATGCTTGGGGGCGAAGTGCAGAATGCTGAGCGCTTCCTCCACGGCCCTGCCGCGGATGAGGTCGATCACCAGCCGCATCTTGCGGGGGGATGAACCGACGTATCGATTGATCGCTTTCGCTTCCATCGCTCGTTCGTCAGGCCGGGGTTGTTGTTTCTTCGCTCTTGAGCCCGGGATGCGCCCGGAAAATCCTTGTCGGCGCAAACTCGCCGAGCTTGTGGCCTACCATCGCTTCGTGGACATACACCGGAATGAACTTGTTTCCGTTGTGCACCGCAAACGTGTGCCCGACAAACTCCGGAATGATCGTACAGGATCGCGCCCATGTCTTGACAACGCGCTTCTGGTTCGACTTGTTCAGCGCTTCGATCTTCTTCAAAAGTTTATTGTCCACATAGGGACCTTTTTTTACGGAACGGCTCATGGCTCAGGGGTCACTTTCGGCGTTTCACGATGTATTTGTTGGACTGATTCTTGCGCTTCCTCGTCTTCAGTCCCTTTGCGTACTGCCCCCAGGGAGACTCCGGATGCTGCCAGCCGCCGCCGCTCTTCGATTTCCCTTCGCCGCCTCCCATGGGATGGTCGACCGGATTCATCGCCATTCCGCGCGTTTGCGGCCGGATCCCGCGCCATCGGTTTCGGCCGGCCTTGCCGTAACTGATGTTCTCATGGTCGATGTTTCCTACGATGCCGATGGTCGCGTAACACAAACCCGGAATTCTTCGAACCTCGCCCGAGGGGAGCTTGACCGTGACAAAGTCCCCTTCCTTCGCCATGAGCTGAATCGAATTTCCGGCACTGCGGCCGAGCTGGCCCCCTTTGCCCGGTCTGAGTTCGACGTTGTGCACAAACGTTGCCGGCGGAATGTTCGCCAGAGGCAGCGCATTCCCCGTGAGGATGTCCGCCGTCGGACCCGCAGCAACCTGCGTACCCACCTTCAGTCCGTCCGGTGCCAGGATGTACCGCTTCTCGCCGTCGGGGTATTGCACGAGCGCAATTCTGCAGGCACGGTTCGGGTCGTACTCAATTGAAACGACGTTCGCCGGCACTCCGCGCTTGTCACGCTTGAAATCGATGACGCGGTACTGTCTCTTGTGCCTCCCGCCCCGATGACGCGAGGTGATACGGCCCATATTGTTCCTGCCCCCCGATTTCTTGAGGGATTGGACGAGGGACTTCAGCGGCGTCGTCTTCGTTATCTCTTCGAACGTCGAGATCGTATAGAATCTCGTCGCAGGAGTCATCGGTCTGAGTTTGCGGATCGCCATGGTGTCTGCTCTTACCCTGGGTCAGGTTGTTGTTCCGAAGTAATCGATCTTGTCCCCTGCTTTCAGGGTGACGATCGCCTTTTTCCACGAGCGCGTTTTTCCCTCGAACCGGCCGCGCCGGGTCAGCTGCATCTTGCGCTTTCCGTGGACGCGCATCGTGCGAACGCTCACGACCTTCACGTTGAAACGTTTTTCCACCGCCTTGCCGATCTCGATCTTGTTTGAATGGTCGGGAACCTCGAAGGAATATTGGCGCGCATCCTGGAGGGTCGTCATCTTTTCCGTGATGATCGGACGGACGAGGATGCCGGTCACTTTGCACCTCCGGCAAACGACTGCTGCAACACGCCGACGGCGCTTTTCTGGATGAGAAGAATTTGATTGTTCAGGATCTCGAACGTCGACGCTTTGTCCGCTTCACGAATGTTCAGCTTCGGGATATTGCGCCCCGACTTGTAGAGAAGCTGGTCCGCCCTGCTGGTCAGCAGGAGCGTCTTCTTCTTGTCGAGCGAGAGCGCTTTCAGGATGCCGGCGACGTACTTGGTCCGGGCGGCCTCGACGCTGAAATCCTCCACAACCAGGACGGCGTTGTCTTTCGCCTTGTAGCTGAGCGCCGATTTCCTGGCGAGCTTGCGAACCTGGAACGGCAGCTTGATCACGTAGTCGTGCGGATGAGGGCCGAAGATGGATCCGCCGCCGACCCAGAGGGGAGATCGCGTCGTTCCCGCGCGAGCCCGTCCTGTTTTTTTCTGCTTGAACGGCTTCTTGCCGCCGCCGCGCACTTCGTTCCGGGGCTTCACTTTGTGCGTCCCACGCCGCTGGTTCGCCTGCAGACTTCGAACCACCTGATAGATGGCGTGGTCGTTCGGCTTGATCCCGAAGATCGCTGCGTCAAGCGTCACTTTGTCTCCGCTCGGCGTACCGTCAATTTTCAAAACATCCAGTTCCATGGCCGAAGATTCAGATTCCTAGTTCGTCTTGACAATTTCGAGATAGCTGTTGATGGCGCCGGGAACCGAGCCTTTGACGATGAGGATGTTCGATTCCGGTATCACTTTCACCACCCGGAGGTTCCGCACCGTGACCTGCTCGAAGCCCATGCGTCCGCCCATCCGCATTCCCTTGAACACGCGCGACGGAAATGAGCTCGAACCGATTGAGCCCGGCGCGCGGACGCGGTCCGACGCCCCGTGCGTCGTCATGCCGACGCCGCCAAAATGATGACGCTTGACAACGCCCTGGAAGCCGCGGCCCTTTGATTGCCCCACCACGTCGACGAGGTCTCCCCGGGAAAAGATGTCCACTTTCACTTCCGTACCCGGCTTCGGGGAATCGCCGTTAAAGCGGAATTCGCGCAGCAACCGCATCGGCTTTGCGCCGGACTTCTGGACGTGTCCCTTCAGCGGACGGTTTGCGAGCCGCTCCTTCTTCTCATCATAGCCGAGCTGGACCGCAACGTATCCGTCCTTCTCCATCGTCTTGACCTGGAGGACAAAGCACGGTCCCGCTTCGATGACGGTGCACGGAATCGATTCTCCGTTGTCATCGAACAAGCTTGTCATGCCGATTTTTTTTCCGAGAATGCCGCTCACCATCAAGCTCCTTGGTCAATCCGAACGGACGACCGATCGTCCGTCATGCATGGGTCTCCAACCGCCGACGATCAAACTTTGATTTCGACATCCACTCCCGCCGGCAGTTCCAGTTTCATCAGTGAATCGACGGTTTTCGTGGTCGAATTCAGAATATCGATGAGTCGTTTGTGCGACCGGGTTTCGAACTGCTCCCGCGACTTCTTGTCGACGTGCGGGGACCGGTTGACCGTGTAGATGCTCCGCTTCGTGGGAAGCGGAATCGGCCCGGAAACGACGGCGCCGGTGGACTTGACCGTCTTGATGATCTTCTCCGTCGACTTATCGATCAGACTGTGGTCGAAAGACTTGAGTTTTATTCTGATTTTTTGGCCTGCCACGTTTCGTCCTCAATAAAAAGTCTGCGGATGGCGAGTGCCATCCGCATGGAGCCTACTCGAGAATCTTCGTTACGACGCCGGCCCCAACGGTCCGGCCTCCTTCACGAATGGCGAACCGTATTCCCTCTTCCATCGCGATGGTTGAAATCAGCTCGATGTTCACGGCGTCGAGGTTGTCGCCCGGCATCACCATTTCCACCCCACCCGGCAGAGTGACGACGCCGGTGACGTCCGTTGTCCGGAAGTAGAATTGCGGCCGGTACCCCGTCAGGAACGGCGTGTGTCGCCCGCCTTCTTCTTTCTTCAGGACGTACACCTGGGCCGTGAATTTCTTGTGGGGCGTAATCGACCCCGGCTTTGCGATGACCATTCCCCGTTCCAGCTCGTTCTTCTCAACGCCCCGGAGGAGTAATCCCGCGTTGTCTCCCGCCATCACTTCATCGAGTTCCTTGCGAAACATCTCGGCTCCGGTGACGACGCTCTTCTTGTGCGCGCCGAGGCCGATAATCTCGATTTCGTCTCCGACCTTGCACTTTCCGCGTTCGACGCGACCCGTGCCGACCGTTCCGCGGCCTGTGATCGAGAAAACGTCCTCGACCGGCATGAGGAACGGTTTTTCAATGTCCCGCTTCGGGAGGGGCACGTAGGTATCAACGGCGTTCATCAATTCGAAGATGCACTTCATGGCCGGGTCGTCCACCGACGAGCCGGGCCGCAGAGCGGCTTCCATCGCCTTGAGCGCGGAACCCCGGATGATCGGAATCTCATCGCCAGGGAATTCGTTTTTCTTGAGCAGGTCCCTCAACTCGAGCTCAACGAGGTCGAGGAGCTCCTTGTCGTCAACCGCATCGACCTTGTTCATGAACACCACGATCCGGGGCACGCCGACCTGGCGGGCCAGGAGGACGTGTTCGCGCGTTTGGGGCATGGGACCGTCGGTTGCCGCGACGACCAGGATTGCGCCGTCCATTTGGGCAGCGCCCGTGATCATGTTCTTTACATAGTCGGCGTGGCCCGGGCAGTCGACGTGGGCGTAGTGACGCTTCTCCGTCGAATACTCCACATGCGCCGTCGCAATTGTGATACCTCGCGCCTTCTCCTCGGGGGCATTGTCAATGGAATCGAACGTGCGAACCTCCGAGAGTCCCTTCTTCGCGAGCACCATCGTGATGGCGGCCGTGAGGGTGGTCTTCCCGTGGTCGACGTGACCGATCGTGCCGACGTTTACGTGCGGCTTGCTTCGGTCAAATTTTCCCTTTGCCATGTCAGTGTCTCCTTATGAGTGTGCTGGTCCGATCCGTCGTCCTCGTCGTTACGCCGGTACCGCTTCTTTCCCTTTGACTTTTTCGATGATCTGGTCCGCGATCGATCGCGGGACCTGGTCGTAGTGCGAGAATTGCATGGTGTAGAGCGCCCGTCCCTGGGTCATGGAACGAAGGATTGTCGCATATCCGAACATCTCCGCAAGCGGAACGAACGCTTTGACGACCTGAGCGTCCTTGCGCGGATTCATCCCTTCAATTTTTCCCCGACGGGAATTGAGGTCTCCCATGACGTCGCCGAGGTACTCTTCGGGTGTCACCACCTCAACCGCCATGATCGGCTCGAGAAGGACGGGATGCGCCTTCTTTGCCGCTTCCTTGAACGCGATCGAACCGGCGATCTTGAATGCCATCTCCGATGAATCGACCGCATGGAACGACCCGTCGAACAGCTTCGCCTTTACGTCCTCAACCGGGAAGCCGGCAAGCACGCCGTTGCGCATCGCTTCGATGATGCCTTGTTCCGTCGGCTTGATGTATTCGCGCGGTACGACGCCGCCGACGATCGCATTTTCAAATTCGAATCCTTTCCCCTTCTCGTTGGGCTCGAATTCGACGTAGACGTGTCCGTATTGGCCCCGCCCCCCCGACTGCCGGATAAACTTTCCTTCGCTGACGATTTTCTTGGTGATCGTTTCCTTGTACGCGACCTGCGGTTTGCCGACGTTCGCCTCGACCTTGAATTCCCGTTTCATCCGGTCGATGATGATTTCCAGATGAAGCTCTCCCATTCCGCTGATGATGGTTTGTCCGGTCTCTTCGTTGGAGGACACGCGGAACGTCGGATCCTCTTCCGCCAGGCGCTGGAGCGCTTCGCCCATTTTCTCCTGATCCGCCTTGGTCTTGGGCTCGATCGCCACGTCGATGACGGGTTCGGGAAACTCCATTTTTTCCAGCAGGATCGGGTCCGACTCCTCCGTGAGCGTGTCACCAGTGCGGGTATTCTTGAGCCCAATCGCCGCGACGATATCGCCCGCGTACGCCTCCGACACTTCTTCCCGATGATTCGCGTGCATCCGCAGAAGCCGCGCGATTCGCTCTTTCTTATCCGATGTCACATTGTAGACGTACGACCCGGAATTGAGACAGCCGGCGTAAATGCGAAAATACGTCAGACGGCCGACAAACGGATCGCTCATGATCTTGAAGGCAAGCGCCGTGAATTTCTCCTTGTCGGATACCTTTCGGATGACCATGTCGTGACGATGAGGATGATGGCCGTGTATCTCGCCGTTATTAATGTCGAGCGGCGAGGGGAGCAAATCCACGACCCCGTCCAGGAGCATCTGGACTCCCTTGTTCTTGAACGATGAGCCGCACAGGACCGGGATGATGCTCACTTTCAGCGTCGCGCGGCGAAGGACGTGCCGAATCTCCGACGGAGAGATTTCCTTTCCGCCCAGGTACTTTTCAAGCAGGGTATCGTCTTCATCTGCCACGGCCTCGAGCATTTTCATCCGGTATTCAGCGGCCTTGGCTTTGAGCTTATCTGGAATCTCGATGTCGTCCCACGTCGTTCCCTGCGTCGCCTCATGGTACATCCGCGCCTTCATGGTGATGAGGTCGATGACGCCGGCAAACAATTCGCCTTCGCCCACGGGAAGCTGGATCGGAACCGCGTTGGTGCTGAACCGGGAGCGAATCATATCGACGACCGCCAGGAAATCCGCGCCGGCGCGGTCCATCTTATTAACGAACGCGATGCGGGGGACGCCGTACTTATCCGCCTGACGCCATACGGTTTCAGACTGCGGCTCGACCCCCCCGACGGAACAGAACAACGCAACGGCGCCGTCAAGGACGCGGAGCGAGCGCTCCACTTCGATGGTGAAGTCCACATGGCCCGGCGTGTCGATTATGTTGATGCGGTGGTCGGCCCAGAAGCATGTGGTCGCGGCACTGGTGATCGTAATTCCGCGTTCCTTCTCCTGTTCCATCCAGTCCATGGTCGCTGCGCCGTCGTGGACCTCTCCGATGCGATGGAGTTTTCCCGTGTAGAACAGGATGCGCTCCGTCGTCGTGGTCTTCCCGGCATCGATGTGGGCCATGATGCCGATGTTTCTCGTTTTTTCTAAAGAGTATTCCCGAGGCATATCATTCCGATCGCGAACCGGGCGCTACGAACAAAGCGCGGTCCGCCACTTCCTTCTATTAAATGTCAGACTGTGTCTTCGGCTGAAACCGACTTACCAGCGATAGTGCGCAAAAGCCTTGTTCGCCTCTGCCATCCGGTGAACGTCGTCCTTTTTCTTCACCGCGCCTCCCTCGCCGTTGGAGGCCGCAAGGAGTTCCGACGCGAGCTTTTGCGACATGGACTTCTCCGAGCGTTCATTGGCATGCAAGATCAGCCAGCGGATTGCAAGAGCGGTTCGCCGCTCGGGGCGAACTTCTGTAGGCACTTGATAGGTTGCGCCACCGACTCTTCGAGCCCTTACTTCAATGAGCGGGGAAACATTATCGACTGCCTTCTTGAACACCTCGAGGGGGCTCTTCTCCACTTTTTTCCCGATCTCGTCAAACGCCCCGTAGAGGATGCCCCGCGCCACGTGTTTCTTCCCGCGCTTGAGAAGGCTGTTAATGAATCGCGATACCAGCAGATCGTTGAATTTCGGGTCCGCCACCGCAAATCGCTTATTCGAGCGCTTCTTTCTCATGTGCTCCGCACGTCTATTCTGCCTTCGGTCGCTTCGCTCCGTACTTCGACCGGCCTTGCTTCCTGTCCTGAACTCCCTGCGTGTCGAGCGTCCCGCGAATGATGTGGTACCGCACGCCGGGAAGATCCTTGACTCTCCCTCCGCGTATGAGCACGATGGAGTGCTCCTGGAGGTTGTGCCCTTCGCCGGGTATGTACGCAGTGACTTCCATCCCGTTGGTCAATCGGACACGAGCCACCTTGCGCAATGCCGAGTTCGGCTTTTTCGGAGTCGTCGTATAGACTCTCGTGCAGACACCCCGCTTCTGCGGGCTGCCCGCGAGCGCAGGAGACTTGCTCTTCCAGGTCACCTGCTCCCGGCTCTTCCGGATCAACTGGTTTATCGTCGGCAACGAGTCAACTCCGAGTGACTTTTTTGTCGCAAAATTCCAAAGCTTTTCAATATAGGGGAAATTTTCCTCGAAGTCAACGACCTCGCCGTCATGGTAGTGTCCTATTTCCGAGCGACCGTCACCCCGAACTTTGGGCCGAAGGCCCATCAGCCTCTGGCTGAGGTTCGGGGTCTGTGAACGTCTGATGCTGAAACGAGTTCAGCATGACGCTTCCTTAATACGTTGGAGCCCGCTGGATTGAGGACACTACTGCGGTCATCAGACTGCCGCCTTCGACTTCCGCTTCAGCTTTCGGGGCTCCCCGTCGAGAACTTCCTCCTCCACTTCCGCCGGCTCGGCGGCCGCGGGTTGCACTTCGGGAATCGACGAAGTGACGATCACCTCGCGGAACGCTTTTTGGCCCGATCCCGCGGGGATCAGGTGCCCCATGATGACGTTTTCCTTCAATCCCAGGAGGGTGTCGACCTTCGCCTCGATGGCCGCATCCGTCAATACCTTCGTCGTTTCCTGGAATGAAGCAGCCGAAATGAAGCTGTCGGTCGTCAACGATGCCTGGGTAATTCCCAGCAGGATCGGCTCCGACGTCGCGGCTTCTGCATCGCGGTGCTCGATCACTTTTTTCGACTTCTTCTTCAAATCGGCGTTCGTTTCTCTGGCCATCTTTTTGGTGATGATCTGGCCGTTCTTGAACTTGGCGTCTCCCTTGCTCGACACGACGATTTTGCCGTCGAGCTCGAGATTGTCCTCGGTCAATTTCGCCTTGTCGACATGGTCTCCTTCGAGATACTTGGTATCTCCCGGCTCGATAATGCGGAGCTTCTGCATCATCTGGCGGACGATGACCTCGATATGCTTGTCGTTGATCTTCACGCCCTGCATCCGGTAAACCTCCTGAATCTCGTTCACGAGGTACTCCTGCACGGCCGTGGTCCCCTTGATCTTCAGAATATCGTGCGGGTCGATCGCCCCGGCCGACAGACGCTCTCCGGCCCGGATCACATCTCCGTCCTGGCTCAGGAGATGCTTCCCGAGCGGGATGAGATACGTTCGCTTGTCCTTCCCGTCGTGGCTCTGCACAAAGACCTCCCGCGAGCCGCGCTTGGGCTGGCCGATGGTGACGATTCCGTCGATCTCGCTGACGACCGCCGGTTCGCTCGGATGGCGTGCTTCGAACAGCTCCGTTACGCGCGGCAATCCGCCGGTGATGTCCCGCGTCTTGCCGATGTCCCGTGGAATTTTCACGAGCACAGCCCCGGCCTGAATCTCCTCGCCGTCGTCCACGATCAGATGTGCACGCGTCGGCATCGGATAGTTGGCGACCTTTTGTCCCTTCTTGCCCACGACCGCGATGGAGGGAATAAGGCTTTTCTCCCTGCTGTCGATGACCACTTTCTGGATGTGGCCGGTCTGTTCGTCCGGTTCCTCGCGGTACGTGACGTTTTCTTTGAGCGAATCGTACTTGATCGTGCCGCCGTGCTCGGAGACGATAACGGCGTTGTACGGATCCCATTCATAGATCAGCTCGCCTTTGGCGATCTTCGCTCCGTCGGCCATCATGAGGAGCGCACCGTAGGGAACGTCATACTTCGTCAACACCCGATTGTCGCTGTCGAGGATGTTGATGACACCGCTGCGTCCCGAGACGACGGGCTTCGCCTCCGGGTTATCCGGGAACTCGATGAACTTGAGGCCGTCGTACTTCACCTTGCCGTCGAACTTCGAGGAGATCTGCGACTGCGACGCAATGAGACTCGCCGTCCCTCCGGTGTGGAACGTGCGGAGCGTGAGCTGCGTCCCCGGTTCGCCAATCGACTGCGCGGCAATCACACCGACCGCCATGCCGGGCTCGACGAGATTGCCGGTTGTCAGGTCGCGACCGTAACACTTCGCGCAGACTCCACGCCGGGAGTCGCACGTCAAGACCGAGCGGATGAGCACGGTTTCGATGGACGTCTCGGAGATTTGTTGCGCTTTGTCCTCGTCGATCAGCTGGCCCCCTTCGACGATCACATTGCCGGTGAGCGGATCGGTAACATCCTGCGCGGAGACCCGGCCGAGAATTCGCTCGGAGAGCGGCTCCTTTACATCTTCGCCCTCCTTCAGGGCGCCGGTAAGAACACCCTGGATCGTTCCGCAGTCGCCTTCGGAAATGATGGCATCCTGCGCCACGTCGATAAGACGCCGCGTCAGGTAACCGGCATCGGCCGTTTTCAGGGCGGTGTCGGCAAGACCTTTGCGCGCTCCGTGCGTGGAGATGAAATACTCAAGAATCGAAAGCCCTTCGCGGAAATTCGCGATGATCGGGTTCTCGATCAGCTCTCCCGTTGCACCCGAAAGACTTTTCTGCGGTTTCGCCATGAGCCCGCGCATGCCTGCGAGCTGACGCACCTGCTCCTTCGAACCGCGGGCGCCGGAATCGACCATCATATAGAGTGAGTTGAACCCTTCGCGGTCGTGCTGCAGCGCGTCAAACAACCGGTCGGCAATGCGGCTCGTGGCGCGGGTCCAGATATCGATCACCTTGTTGTAGCGCTCGCCGTTCGTGATGAACCCCCGGTAATACTGGGACTCGACGCTGTCCACGTCCTTCTGCGCTTTCTGGACGAGCTCCAGCTTTTCCTTGGGGATGATCACGTCCCCGACCGAAACGGAGAGTCCGCCTTTGGTCGCGTAGGTGAAGCCCAGCGTTTTGAGCTTGTCGAGGAATTGCGACGCGACGAGATTACCGCATCTGCGGAAGACCGTCGCGATGATTTGCACGAGCCGCTTCTTATTCAGCAGCTCGTTGATAAACGGAAGGTCGGGAGGCACAATCTGGTTAAACAGGACACGCCCCGTCGTCGTCTCCACGACTCCTTCTTTCGTACGAACCTTCAGACGGGTGTGCAAGTCCACACGCCCCTGGTCGTGGGCGATGATCACCTCTTCGGGGGAGGAGAATACCGTGCCCTCGCCGATCATTGCGGCTTTCGACTTTGTCAGATAGTAGCAACCGAGGACCTGGTCCTGGGTGGGCGTGACGATCGGCGCTCCGCTTGCCGGCGACAGGATGTTGTGGCTGGAAAGCATGAGCATGCGCGCTTCGAGCTGTGCTTCGTATGACAAGGGGACGTGAACGGCCATCTGGTCGCCGTCAAAGTCCGCGTTGAATGCCGTGCAGACCATCGGATGAATTCGGATCGCCTTGCCTTCGACGAGCACGGGCTGGAACGCCTGGATGCCAAGCCGATGCAGTGTCGGCGCGCGGTTCAGGAGGACCGGATGACCGTCGATGATGTGGTCGAGAATATCCCACACCTCGGGGCCCTTCTTGTCGACCATTTTCTTTGCGCTCTTCACCGTTTTCACGAGGCCGCGCTCGATCAACTTTCGGATGATGTGCGGTTTGAAAAGCTCCACCGCCATGTCCTTGGGGAGACCGCATTCGTGCAACTTGAGCTCCGGACCGACGACGATGACGGAACGGCCCGAGTAGTCAACGCGCTTGCCGAGCAAATTCTGACGGAAGCGTCCCTGTTTGCCCTTGAGCATATCCGACAGCGACTTGAGCGCGCGATTGTTGTCGCTGCGCACCGCATTGACGCGTCGCGAATTATCGAACAGTGAATCGACCGCCTCCTGGAGCATGCGCTTCTCGTTCCGGAGGATGACTTCGGGCGCCTTGATTTCGATCAGCCGCTTCAGGCGGTTGTTCCTGATAATCACTCTGCGGTAGAGGTCGTTCAGGTCCGACGTCGCAAACCGGCCGCCTTCCAGCGGGACGAGCGGACGGAGCTCGGGCGGAATTACCGGGATGACGTCGAGGACCATCCACTCCGGCTTGTTCGGCGCGCTTTCTTCGCTCTTGCGGAACGCTTCGACCACGCGGAGACGTTTGAGCGCATCCTGCTTCTTCTGGACGGAGCGTTCTTCTTTTATCTGATCGCGAAGCTGGAACGCCAGTTCCTCGATCGTGACGCGACGGAGAAGATCCTTGATCGCCTCTCCCCCCATTTTGGCGATGAATTTCTTCGGGTCGTTGTCCTCAAGGTCCTGGTCCTCTTCCGGAAGCGAGGCAAGAATCTCGAGATACTGGTCTTCCGAGATCAGGTCGAGTTTCTGCAGGCCGGTGGTTCCGGGATTGACGACGACGTACGATTCGTAGTAGATGATCTTCTCAAGCTCTTTTGCGCCGACCCCGAGGAGCGTTCCGATCTTGCTCGGCATCGAACGGAAGTACCAGATGTGCACAACGGGAACTGCGAGGGCAATGTGTCCCTGCCGTTCCCGGCGCACGCTTTTCTGCGTCACTTCCACCCCGCAGCGGTCGCACGTGATGCCTTTGTACCGGATGCGCTTGTACTTGCCGCAATGACATTCCCAATCCCGGACGGGTCCGAAAATTTTCTCGCAGAACAAGCCGTCCTTCTCGGGCCGGAACGATCGATAGTTGATCGTCTCCGGTTTGGTCACTTCACCGTGCGACCGGGAGAGAATCATGTCGGGCGAAGCAAGACTGATCGTCATTCTGGAAAAGCTTTTCCGGACTGGCGGTTCACTCATGATGTAGGGCATTCTGTCTCCGTATCATTCAAAGGGTGATGGGATGAGATACCGGGTCGCGCCCGGAAGCGTACATCCTCCCTATTCAATTTTCACTTCGAGCCCGAGTCCTTGCAATTCGCGGATGAGCACGTTAAAGGATTCGGGGACGTTCGGTTCGGGGAGATTGTCTCCCTTTACGATTGCCTCGTACACCTTGGCACGGCCGACGACGTCGTCGGACTTCACGGTCAGGATTTCCTGAAGCGCATGGGCGGCACCGTATCCCTCGAGTGCCCACACTTCCATCTCGCCGAACCTCTGGCCGCCGAACTGCGCCTTGCCGCCGAGCGGCTGCTGCGTAATGAGCGAGTACGGTCCGATGGAGCGGGCATGGATCTTGTCGTCGACCATGTGGGAAAGCTTCATCATGTAAAGATATCCGACGGTCACTTCCTGGTCGAATGTTTCCCCCGTCCTTCCGTCGATCAGTGCCGACTTTGAATTCCCGTCGAGGCCCGCCTTGGCAAGCTGGCCCTGCACTTCTTCCCATGTCGCGCCGTCAAAAATCGGCGAAGAGAAGGAAACGCCGAGCTCTTTTCCGGCCCAGCCGAGGGCGACTTCGAAGAGCTGGCCGATGTTCATCCTCGAAGGCACGCCGAGCGGATTCAGGACGATGTCCACGGGACGTCCGCTGGGAAGAAACGGCATGTCTTCCACCGGAACGATGGTCGAGACGACCCCTTTGTTCCCGTGACGCCCCGCCATTTTGTCGCCGACGGAAAGCTTCCGCTTCTTTGCCACGTAGACTTTCGCAAGCTGGACAATGCCGGGAGCCAGCTCGTCGCCGAGCTGTATCTTGTTCTTTTCGTGGCGATATAACTCTTCGACCTCACTCAGCTTCTGCCGGAAATTTTCGTAGATCTTTACCAGCATGTTCTGTTTCCGCTTGTCGTCCACCCAGTCCTGATTGAAATCGAGCTTGTCGACATTCTCGAGCTGCTGGAACGTGTCCGATTTGAGCGCGGTGCCGGCACGTACGATCATGTTGCCGTCCACGTCGCGGACGCCAATCGACTTCTCGCCGTCAAGGGATTGGTCGAGCTTTTTGGAAAGTTTCTCGTTCAGGTCCTTGATCTCCCTCCGCCGCGACCGGTCGAGGGCTTCCAGTTTTCGTTTGTCCTCCTTCTTACTTTCCGTGTCCTTTTTCTTGCGGCTGAACAGTTTCGTGGAGATGACGATTCCCTTCATTCCCGGGGGCGCTTTGAGAGACGCGTCTTTCACGTCGCCCGCCTTCTCCCCGAAGATGGCCTTCAACAGCTTCTCTTCCGGCGTGGGGTCCGTCTCGCCTTTGGGGGTTATTTTTCCGATCAGAATGTCCCCCTCGTTGACCTCGGCTCCGATCCGGACGATGCCGTTTTCGTCAAGGTCCTTCGTCGCCTCTTCGCTGACGTTCGGAATTTCCCGCGTCAACTCCTCCTCGCCCCGTTTCGTGTCCCGAACCTGCAGTTCGAACTCCTCGACGTGGACGGACGTAAAGACGTCTTCCGCCACGATCCGTTCGCTGACGATGATCGCGTCTTCAAAGTTATAACCGCGCCACGGCATGAAAGCCACGAGGACATTCCGGCCCAGGGCAAGCTCTCCGTCGTCCGTCGCGCATCCGTCGACGAGGACGTCCCCGCGCTTGAAGCGCTGACCTTCCTTGACAACCGGCTTCTGGTTGATGCAGGTATCCTGGTTCGTGCGGAGAAATTTCGTGAGCCGGTATTCCACCCGCCGCTTGTCGTCGAAGCTGATGATGGCTTCCGTGCTGTTCTCGTCGATATCGTATTCCACCACGACGCTGTCGCCGTTGACGGTCAGTACGGAGCCGTTCCTCTCTGCGACGATGATGGTGCGCGAATCCCGGGCGAGCTTCTCTTCCAAACCCGTCCCGACAATCGGGCTTTCCGGCTGGAGGAGCGGAACCGCCTGGCGCTGCATGTTTGAACCCATCAACGCGCGGTTTGCGTCATCGTGCTCAAGAAACGGAATAAGCGCGGCAGCCGCGGAGACAATCTGGTTCGGCGCGATATCCATGTACTCGATCTTCTCGGGTTCGACGACAGGGTAGTCGCTCTCCTTGCGAACCTTGACCTTCTCCTCGAGGAACCGGCCGCGCTCGTCGATGGGCGCGTTGGCCTGCGCGATGACCACGTTGTCTTCACGCTCGGCCGTGAGGAACTCGATCTCTTCGAGAACCTTGCCGGCTTTGACTTTTCGGTACGGCGTTTCGATGAATCCAAAATCGTTGATGCGCGCGTGGATGCACAGCGACGAGATGAGTCCGATGTTCGGGCCTTCGGGCGTTTCGATCGGACAGAGCCGTCCGTAGTGGGTGTAGTGGACATCGCGCACTTCGAATCCTGCGCGCTCGCGCGTCAGTCCCCCCGGACCGAGGGCCGAAACCCGGCGCTTGTGCGTCATTTCGGAGAGCGGGTTCGTCTGGTCGAGGAACTGCGAAAGCTGATTCGTACCAAAGAACGCGTTGATGACGCTGGTGATGGTCCGCGCGTTCACCAGGTCCTGCGGTGTGATCGTTTCGGCATCGCGGAGATTCATGCGTTCGCGGATCGTCCGCGTCATGCGCGAAAGGCCGATGTTGAACTGCTGGGCCAGCTGTTCGCCGACCGTCCGCACGCGCCGGTTCCCCAGATGGTCGATGTCGTCGACCGTCCGTTTACCCTGCTGGAGGTCGATGAGATACTTGACGATGGCCACAATATCCTCCTTCGTCAGTACCGTCATGTTTTCCTTGATCTGGAGTCCGAGCTTCGCGTTCATCCGGTGGCGCCCGACGTCTCCCAGGTCGTACCGCTTCGGATTGAAGAAGAGACGGTCGATGAGGTTCTTTGCCGTATCGAGGTCCGGCGCTTCCCCCGACCGCAACTGCGCATAGATCGCCTCGAGCGCATCCTCCTCGGAACGGGAGGCGTCTTTCTGCATCGTATTTGCGATGACCGATGTGGCGTTTCCTTCCGACTTCAGGAACCGGAGCTTCCGAATTTCCGACTTCTTGATGTGCTTGATGTGGTCTTCCGTCAACTTTGAATCCTTGTTGATGAAGATCTCCCCCGTCTTCCGGTCGAACACATCACTGCAGAGAATCCGGTCGATATAATCCTTCAGGGTGACCTTGTCCACGTGGACTTCTTCCACCAGGTCGAAAAGGTCGAGAATGGCATCATCCGTCGAAAAGCCGAGAGCACGAAGGAGCGTCGTGACGGGAAATTTTTTCTTCCGGTCGATGTACGCATACATCACGTTGTTGATGTCGGTCGCAAATTCGACCCACGATCCACGGAAGGGAATGATGCGCGCCGAGTACATCATCGTCCCGTTGGGATGGACCGATTCTCCGAAGAACACACCGGGCGATCGATGGAGCTGACTGACCACCACGCGTTCTGCGCCGTTAATGATGAATGTTCCCCGGTAGGTCATTGCGGGAAGATTTCCGAGATACACCTCCTGCTCGACCGTGTCCGAGAACTCTTTTCCGCCTTCCTTCTTCTGGGAAAGGCGGAGCTTGGCTTTCAGCGGCACGGCGAAGGTCAGGCCGCGTTCCTGGCATTCGACAACCGAGTACTTCGGCTTCTCGACATAGTACTCGACAAACTCGAGAAGGAAGTTCTCGCGGGCGTCCGTTATCGGGAAGTTCATCTCGAACACCTGCTGGAGGCCCATCTTCTTGCGCCGATGCGGCGGCGTGTCGGCCTGCAGGAAATTACTGAAGGAATCGATCTGGACGTTCAGCAGATCAGGTGTTTCGATCACATTGGGAATTCGACCGAACGAGACCCGGTCGTCTGTTCCGTTCGACTGGATTTTCAACGGTGCCGCTCCTTATATAATAGTGGGGGATTCCACGGAAACGGGCGATTTGCGGGCCGGAGTGCATTTGGTGTACACACGATCGGGCATGCTCTCCTTGCGCGCCTTAAAAACAGCAAAAAACGAGGATTGGGGAAGTTGAATTTCGACCCTTCTCGGCTTCTATAATAGACAACAACCTCGGGTTCCCCAAAGTTCACCGTCATTCGACGGCCTACTTCAGATCGACCTTGGCTCCGGCTTCTTCGAGTTCCTTCTTCAACTTTTCGGCGTCCGCCTTCGAAAGTCCTTCCTTCACCACTTTCGGGGCGCCGTCGACGAGATCTTTCGCCTCCTTGAGTCCAAGACCGGTCGCCGCGCGGACGACCTTGATGACGTTGATCTTCTGAGCTCCGCCTTCCTTCAGTTCGACGGAAAATTCGGTCTTCTCCTCGGCCGCGGGGGCTGCGCCTCCCGGAGCAGCTCCGGGCATCATCCCGCCCATCATCATGGGGGCGGCGGCGGTTACGCCGAACTTGTCTTCGAGGGCCTTCTTCAGCTCCACCGCCTCAAGAAGCGTCAGCTTTTCAATTTTTTCAACAATCTCTGCGACAGCGGACATTGTCTTTCTCCTTTAGGTTTTAAGTTTCAAATGATGGGTTACGCCGGCTGCTTCTTTGCTTCGATGGCAGCGATGAGCGCCGCCACATCGCGCATGACCGCATTGACCACTCCCGCAATACCCGTGACGGGAGATTGAATGCTTCCGAGGATGCTCGAGATGATTTCCTTGCGCGAGGGGAGCTTCGAAAGCGCATCGAGCTTGGAGCCGTCGTAGAGCTGTTTTTCGATGACGGCGGCTTTCAACTTCAGCTTGCCGGTCTTATCCGAAAACTTCTTGATGATCTTTGCCGGGGCGCCGACGTCGTCGTAACTGAACGCAATCCCCGTCGGCCCTTCGAGTTTGTCGAACACCTTGTCATACCCCTGGGCCTGCTCCAACGCCTTCCGGGCGAGCGTGTTCTTCACCACTCTGTATTCGATTCCGAGTTTCCGAAATTCCCTCCGCAACTCGGTCACCTCTGCCACGGTCATGCCCGTAAAATCCGCCAGATAGAGCGCCTGGGCACGGACCGCTTTCTCCTTCATCTCTGTGATAACCGCTTCCTTCTCATTGCGATTCATGACGTACCTCTCTCTCCCTCATCATCCAATGAGAAGCCCACCGGTTTCCCGATGGCATCGGACAGAATGAGAGCTCGTGTTTTGGTGAGTGCGTAATTTCGTTTCCGGGAATCCCGGGCTGCCGGGAACTGTTCTCCCGAATCTCCGTCAAACATGCGCCGCGAGTTCGCCCTTGTCGATCCTCACGCCCGGGCCCATCGTGGTCGAAAGGGCGATGCTTCTCACGTATTGGCCTTTTGCCGATGCGGGTTTGAGGCGGACGATCGTGCTGAGAAATGCGTGGATGTTTTCCGTCAACTTCTGGTTCTCAAAAGTGGCCTTCCCGACCGTCGCGTGGACGATGCCCGCCTTGTCCACCCTGAACTCGATCTTGCCGGCTTTGATCTCCTTGACCGCTTTCCCGACATCGGGTGTCACCGTTCCGCTCTTGGGATTCGGCATCAGCCCGCGGGGACCGAGGATTTTTCCGAGCTTTCCGAGGTCGCCCATGACATCAGGGGCCGCAATGATGACATCAACATCGGCCCACCCTTGCTGGATTTTTTCCAGATAGTCCTTGAATCCAACATGGTCTGCTCCCGCCGCTTTTGCCTCCTCGTCCTTCGGCGGCTTCGCGATCACCAGAACACGCACGGCCTTGCCGATGCCGTGCGGGAGCGCCACCGTGCCTCGAATGGCCTGGTCCGCCTTCTTGGGGTCGACGCCCAGCCGCACCGCGATGTCGACCGATTCGGGAAACTTCGCCGTCGCCGTTTTCTTCACCATCTCGACCGCCTGGACCACCGAGTATTCCTTCTTCTCGACATTCTTGGCCGCGGCCGTGAAACGCTTGCTGTGTGCCTTCATCTTATTTTCCTTCCTCTTCCACCGTAATGCCCATGCTGCGTGCAGTCCCGGCGATCATCGCCATCGCGGCTTCCACGGTGTTCGCGTTGAGGTCGGGCATCTTCAACTCAGCGATCTCCCGGACCTGCTTCTTCGTCACCTTTCCCACCTTATTCCGGTTCGGTTCCCCGGAGCCTTTCTCCAGCTTGGCCGCTTTCAGAATGAGCGTGGCGGCCGGGGGAGTCTTCGTCACAAACGCGAACGACTTGTCGCTGAAAACCGTGATGATGACGGGGATGATCAATCCCGCCTGGTCTTTGGTTTTTGCGTTGAATTGTTTGCAGAACTCCATGATGTTGACCCCTTTTTGACCCAACGCGGGGCCGACCGGGGGGGCGGGATTCGCCGCGCCCGCGGGGATCTGCAACTTGATATAACCGGCTATTTTTTTCGCCATCGTATTCTACCCTGTCGCTTTCGGGATGTGTCTACTTTTCGAGCTCAACCTGTGTAAAGTCCAGCTCGACCGGGGTTTTGCGGCCAAAAATGCTGACCATCACCTTCACCTTCAACTTCTCGGGGTTCACTTCCTGAATGAATCCGTTGAAATTGTTGAACGGACCGTGGATCACCTTCACCGGATCCCCGGACTTGAACGGAATTTCGACGAGCTCCGTCTCCTCATGTTCCTCCATCTTGCCGATCAGACGTTTCACTTCGTCGGGCTGGAGCGGTGCGGGATTGTTTTTGTCCGGGACAAAGCCGAGGACCGACGGCGCTTCCAGAATCAGATGAACGGATTCTTTGTCCAGCACGGCCTCGACGAGAACGTATCCCGGGAAGAAATTCTTCACCTTGTGTTTCTTCTTGCCATCCTTCACTTCGACGACTTTTTCGGATGGAATGAGGACGGACGCGATCTTTTCCTGTATGCCGGCGCGCGCGACCTCCGATTCGAGATACCCTTTCACTTTCGCTTCATGCCCGGAGTAGGTCCGGACGACATACCACCGCCTGTTCAATGTCTTCGCTCTCTCCTGTCGTTCAAAGGATTGCCTTCAGGGCTTCGCTTACCGCAAAGTCCACGACCCACGCAAACGCCGCAATGACCAGACTCACGGCAATCACGATGCGGGTCGATTCGAATAATTCTTCGCGCGTCGGCCACGTGACCTTTTCCATCTCGCGCGTGACGTCGTTAACGAAATTGAGAATTTTATCTTTCATTTTTTCCCTTGCGACAACGGCCGCCTGATCGATTCGCACGTGAGGAGGGACTCGAACCCCCAACCTGCGGTTTTGGAGACCGCTGCTCTGCCAATTGAGCTACTCACGTATCCAATTCCACTCGCCGCCGTTGCCGGCCGCGGGGAGACCGCCGCTCTACCAATTGAGCTACCGACGTCATTGATTCTCTCTCTTCGGAAGAAGGGTGGAACTCTGTCGACGGTATCGATCCGCCTCCAGGCCTGCCCCCTGCCCGCGCGCTGATTGGCCGCCGTGCCGGCGTCGGGCGAACTACTTCGTCTCCTTGTGGGGAGTACGCTTGTTGCACCACGGACAAAACTTCTTGTACTCGACGCGTCCGGTTTGCTTCTTCTTGTTCTTCGTCGTCGAATAATTCCTGCGCTTGCAGGTCGAGCATTCCAGCGTGATGATGTCCCTCACAGTGCCGACTCCTTTGAATGCTTATTTCATGAGCGGTCTCGCCGCGTCTTTCGACCGCTGTCTGGATTGCGTCCGAGCTTGCGACCGGGATTGAACCGGTGACCTCGTCCTTACCAAGGACGTGCTCTACCAGCTGAGCTACGCAAGCGCAACAGCGACCAGCTTTCGGCCGTCAGCAGTCAGCGTTTGATTTGAGCGTTTCTGCCGAGAGCTAACCGCCAACCGCTGAGAGCTGCTCTTGAGCGGGAGACGGGACTCGAACCCGCGACCAACAGCTTGGAAGGCTGTGACTCTACCAACTGAGTTACTCCCGCGAAACAAGGTAGAATTTAGATGGTAGATTTTAGATTGATTGATGGCCGGAAAGCGGTGAAGCGCGAAATCAAAAATAGTCCAAGACCTCAATCAATCTCCTATCTGCAATTTTCAATCTTCCATGTTCCGTGGGTAGGGAAGGATTCGAACCTCCGAAGGCCTGAGCCGTCAGATTTACAGTCTGATGCGTTTGACCGCTTCGCTACCTACCCTACTTGCCTTTCAGAGCTGAAGGTGGGATTTTCCGCCAGAGGCGGATGCGCCTCCGGCGCAGAACCCACAACCTGCTGTTTGCTTCGAGCTGAAGGTGGGATTTGAACCCACAACCTGCTGATTACAAATCAGCTGCTCTACCGTTGAGCTACTTCAGCATCAGTTCCACCGAACATCGCGCACCTTTTCCTTCCTTCATCCTATCTCCACAAATGACCGTGATGTCCCGTCTCAACGATAAAGATCCCGCTGCGAAGTGCCCTTCTGTGAGCACTATCGCAGGAGCTCGATGTTGAAGAATATGCGGAAAACCTCCAGGTGTGACCTTTTACAGAGCTTTAAATATAAAAAAAAATCGCTAATAGTCAACGCGATTTTGTCCATCACTTCATAATTAGGGCACGGAAGGCAGTTACTGCACGGAGTTAAGAGCTCCCTGACGAGTGGCCAGCTCCTGGGCCGTCCCTCGATATTGAATTGCCTCTTTTCCCCGCCCGAGTTGCTCCAGAAGGGACGCATCTTGCAGAAGCATCGAAATTGCGTATTTTCGGAGGTCTTCCGCAGCAGCTCCTTTGCCGTTCCAATTATTGATGAAGACGCGCGGCGCTTCCACACGGAGAGTGTCGGAACCCGGCACCAGACGAATCAACAACCCTGACGGTACGCGCTTCAGTTGGGGCGAAAACTCCCCCTGAACCCGTGCGTCGACATAAACGGGCCTTTCATCCAGCGATTGACGGACGAGCGCAGTGAGAAATTCACTCCAACGATACTGGATAAGGTTCCGGTTGAGAGGGAGACCCCGCTCGAATTTGACAAGCTCCAGCAGGAATTGGTTTGCTTCAGGCCGGCATCGATTCATCAGATTCGGGTCCTGGCGGTCCAGTTGCTGGAAATACCATGATCGGTCCTTGAGGAGGCTGAGGTCGACGATAGTGACATCGGGACGCTCCCGTTCGACGAGCTGATAGTACAGTGCCGGGGAATTGAGATAGTCCCACAACCCGGAAAAGACGACGGAGCGATCCGGCAAGGACCGGAGGACGGACTGGGCGAAATCGCGGGGCATGGTATTCGAAGACTCATCGACCTCACGGATATTGTTCCACTGGAGGAGGCAAGCCGATGCCGCCGCCAGAGCAACGGCACCTCGGAGCATCCTGTGCTTTTGTCCGACGAAGAGATACAGCAAATGAATTCCCTCTGCGGCAAAAACAGCGATGACGATGTACGACAGCAGGAAGTACGAATCGATATCGTGAATATCGTAGTTGACCGCGTACGCGATGTCGCCCACAGCGAGGAGCAGAAGAAAGGCGAGGAGCGTACGCGACCGCCGGGCGACAGATCCGAGCCCGATGATCGAAAGGACCAGGGCACAAGGGTTGAATTCCGACGTGATATTCCTGATGTAGTATTGCAACTGCTTCGCCGCCGCTTCCCATCCCGAGAACATCCAGACCTGATACTGCTTCCCGCTGACGTGCCACAACAAGCGCTCTGCCGATGCCGGATGGCCCCAGTCGAGAAGCGGAGACGCGGAAGATCGCACGGGGAGAAAAATGTAGAGTGACAGTCCGGCAAGAAAAAACGGAGTGAGAGTCAATATAAGCCGGAGAGGAAATTGCCGGAAGCCAAAGCGGGAGAAGAACAGAAAAAGGAAGGCAGGGGCAAGCAAAACGGTCGTCATGTGATTGGCAAAGGCCAGGGCGAGACAATACGAAAAGAGAAAGAGAGCGTGGGAGGATTTTCCGGACTTTTCGTCGATCTCCTCAAGTCCGCGGACAAAGGCGATCATCACGATCATAATGAGGAGGATGTGAAGCGCGTACACTTCAACGGCATTTGCCTGAGACCACCAAGTCGACGAGAATGCGAGAATGACCGACCCGCATAAGGAGCTCAGCAACTGACCGCTTCCATGGACGTCACGACCAAACAGCGGAGAGCGCAGCAAGCGAAGTGAGAGCCGGAAAAAAAGAGAGACAGCGACGGCGGCATAAGCGGCGACGAGAACGTTGAGCCGGCTGATGACTCTTCCGATCGGTACGAGGATTATGAAGCTGCGCGCAAGGAGCGTGAAAAGAGGATACCCTGTCGGGTGCGCGATTCCGAGGAGAGCGCCAACTCCCGCCAGCTCGCCGCTGTCGGTGAAGGACACGTCCGGGCAGATCGTTTGAAGGTATATGATGAACGAGACGGCGCCGGCCAGGAGCATCAACGCGTGCTCGTTTCGAATCAGCGACCTTACTTCGGACATCGGTTCAGTATCCCCTCAAACATCATTTTATTCCGTTCGAAAATTCCCGACATCCTTTCTCTTAACGCGTCATGACCGGCTTCCCCCATTGCGGCTGCAAGAATTTGGCCGCGCTCGAGCGCCATCCCGGAAATCGGGTGAAC
>DATJYV010000185.1:0-4183 GCA_035499415.1 Bacteroidota bacterium | reverse complement strand
GCATGAAGTCTGAGAACCCTCAAAGCGGCGACTTCCAGCGTGCTCTTGAAGCGCGCCGCGCGAGGTTCGTCCAGCAGTTTTCGCGCGCGTATGCGAGCCGGCTTCCCGGTGAAGTCGAGGGGAACGGCACGCCGGACTCCGGCGGCGGTGAGTCGATGTTCTTTTCGATCGAATTGCATCATGAGCCGGTGGCCGGATTTCACGATGCGTCCCCCGTGACCGTCGTGCCGCGCCTGCGCCGCATGCCGATGTTTGTAACGCCACTGCCGGAGCATCAGCTTGAACCCGAAGGCAATAGCAGTCCCTCCGTCCAGGGTGCGACTCCCCGCGTTCGCATCTTCCGCGTCGGACCCGGAGGAATTGTCGCGATCGAAATCTCGGACTCGGGGACCGACGTCCGGCGCCTCGGCATGCCTCCGAAGGTCATTCGAGAACAGCCGGAAACTCCCGATCACGCGCCGCAAGTGCCGAGCCAACCCCAACCGCGATAGAGTCCGTCAATCCGGCGAGCGGTGAAATTATTCGACCCACTGCCCGGTCTGAAACGGCCGGGCCTTTTTTTCCGTCGACTTCTCCTTGTTCGTTTCGGTGGACCCTTTGGGCTTGACCGATCCCCCCTTTCGCATTGACTTTCGGTAAAGTTTGGCGTACATTTACAAACTGTAGTCCTTTTGGACGCAATTTACGAATGGGAATGAGCTTTATGGATTCGACGCTTCGAACTCGTTTTTTCAAGCCGGAGGAGGTCACGCAAAAGTGGTTTGTCGTGAACGCCGAAGGGCAGACTCTTGGGCGCATTGCCTCGCGCGTTGCACATATCCTGCGGGGTAAACACAAGCCGACGTTCACGCCGAACTTCGACCTCGGCGATTTTGTCATCGTCATCAACGCGGAAAAAGTGCGGCTGACGGGGAAGCGGCCGGAACTCAAGCAGCTGTATCATAACACGATGTTCCCCGGGGGAGCCCGATGGGATTCATTCCGTGATTTGATCCAAACGCGGCCCGAGTATGTGATGGAACACGCCGTTCGTGGGATGATCCCGAAAAACCGTTTGGGAAGAAAGATCATCAAGAAGCTCAAGGTGTACCGCGGCGCCCAGCATCCGCATGCCGCACAAAACCCTGAAACGCTTACGGTCTAGGAAAATTCATGCAGACGCTGATTTCTGTGGGTCGTCGGAAGAATGCGATTGCCCGCGTAAAATTGTCGGACGGGTCGGGCAAGATCACGATCAATGACCGTGAGTTTGAGAAGTACTTTCCGATCGAAGTTCTGCGGGGAGAAGTCTTGAAGCCCTTCCTCGCGACGGAGACGATGGGACGGTACGATGCAAAGGTCAACGTGAACGGAGGCGGACCGACAGGGCAGGCCGGCGCGATCCGGTTGGGAATAGCGCGTTCGCTGGTTGCCCTGGACGAGGACCTTCGTACAGCACTGCGAAATGCCGGACTTCTCACGCGGGATCCTCGCATGGTTGAACGCAAAAAGTACGGTCAGAAAAAAGCAAGAAAGCGGTTCCAGTTCTCGAAACGATAAAGGAGACGTTGAGGTCAGGAATATCTCAGCCCCATCACCACGACCCTTCACCTCAACCTTACCCCTTAGCTCAGCTCCACATCATTCATATTTCCCGATTCGACCGGCCAGTGTGGCGCCCGGGCGCCATTCCGGAAGAAGACGACGGAAATAGAAGACTAACTGAAAGGAAGTAGAATGCCGCGCGTTGAACTCGAAGCCCTCCTCCAGGCGGGGGCCCACTTTGGTCATCTCACCCGCCGATGGAATCCCAAAATGAAGCCCTACATCTTCATGCAGCGCAATGGGATTCATATTCTCGATTTGAAAAAGACCCAGGAGCTTGTCGACGCCGCATGTAATGCCGTTTCGAACATTGTTGCAGACGGGCGACGGCCGTTGTTCGTCGGGACAAAACAGCAGGCGCGCGATGTCGTGAAGGAAGAAGCGCGGCGATGCAACGCCTTCTACGCGACGGAACGCTGGCTCGGCGGGATGCTGACGAATTTTGCCACCATTCGCAAAAGCGTCAAGCGGCTGACGAACATCGAGAAGATGGAGACCGACGGGACATTCGACAGCATAACAAAAAAGGAAGGGCTCCGGCTTACGCGCGAGAAGGATAAATTGCAGGATGTCCTGGCCGGCGTGGTCGACATGACGCGGCTTCCGGGACTGCTCTACGTTGTCGACATCAAGAAGGAGGCGATTGCCGTGAACGAGGCGAAACGACTCGGCGTTCCGGTGGTGGCGATCGTCGACACGAACACGAATCCGGAATTGGTCGACTATCCCATACCGGCCAATGATGATGCGCTGAAATCAGTTCAGCTTATCACCAAAGCAATTGCCGACGCCGTCATCGAAGGGAATGACCGTGCGGCGGTGAAGCGGGCCGAGGAGTCGCAGGCGAAGGCGGCGGAGGCGGAACACGCGGAAAAGAATTAAAGGAAAAGTGAGCGTACACAATGGCTGAGATTTCCACGGCGACGGTCAAACAACTGCGCGAAAAAACCGGCGCAGGGATCATGGATTGCAAGCTGGCACTGGAAGAATCGGGGGGCGATATGGACGCGGCGATCGAGCACCTTCGGAAAAAAGGGGCGGCGACCGCGGCGAAGCGGGCGGACCGGGAGACCAATCAGGGAGTCGTCGAAGCATACATTCACGCCGGCGGACGCATCGGTTCGATGGTGGAGCTCAATTGCGAAACGGATTTCGTCGCGAAGACGCCGGGCTTCAAACAACTCGCGCACGACATTGCCATGCAGATTGCCGCGATGAATCCGCGCTTCATCTCCCGCGACCAGGTCGGGAAGGATGAGGTCGGGAAGGAAATGGAAATCTACGAATCCCAGGCCGTGAATGAGGGAAAGCCCGCAGCGATGGCGAAAAAGATTGCGGAAGGCCGGCTGGAAAAGTTTTTTCAGGAGTTCGTCCTCCTTGAGCAGAGTTTCATCAAAGATTCGGGTAAGACGATCAAGGACATCATCGACGAAGAAATCGCGAAAGTCGGAGAGAAAATCTCCATACGAAGATTTCTCCGATACCATTTGGGAGAGAATTCCGCTGACCACTGAAAAATCCCGGAGAAATTCGGGATTTTTTCTTATGATGCGACGCCATGACTAACCTCCGATACCGGCGCATACTTCTGAAACTGAGCGGTGAAGCGCTGATGGGTGACCGGGAGTTCGGCATCGACTCCAAGATTCTCAATCGATACGCCGAAGAGATTCGTGAAGCGCGCGAGCTCGGTGCGGAGGTCGGCATCGTGATCGGCGGCGGAAATATCTATCGCGGCATCGAGCACTCCTCGGACGGGATCGACAAGGTGACGGGGGACCACATCGGCATGCTCGCAACGGTCATCAACGCGCTGGCCCTGCAGAGCGCACTCGAGCACAAGGGAATCCTCACGCGCTGCCTGACCGCAATCAACATGGAGAAGATTGCGGAGCCGTTCATCCGACGTCGGGCCATTCGCCATCTCGAAAAAGGACGCATCGTGATCTTCGCTGCCGGCACGGGCAATCCCTACTTTACCACGGATACAGCCGCCGTGTTGCGCGCAATCGAAATCGAAGCGGACGTGATACTGAAAGGGACGCGCGTTGACGGAGTGTTCGACAGCGACCCGGAGAAAAACTCTTCGGCCCGCCGTTACGAAGAGATCTCATACGAGGATGTCTTGCGCAAAGACCTTCGGGTGATGGACATGACCGCCGTAACGCTTTCCAAGGAAAATAGCCTACCCATGATCGTGTTCAATATGAACGTCGCGGGCAACCTGCGCCGCCTCGTCCTGGGGGAATCGGTTGGCTCGAAAGTAATGGATTTTCCGACGCTCTCGCATTCCTGAGTCGTTCACCCCAAGTATCTTTGCCCATCATCCTGAACCCTCAACCCTAAACCTTTAATCCTCATTCCTTAATCCTCATCCCTTGCTTCTCTAAACAAACAGCTGAACGCCATGACGAACGTCAAGGAAATTTCGAAGAACGCCGAAGATCGAATGAAAAAGGCGGTGGAAGTTGTGAGGGACGAACTCGTCAGAATCCGGACGGGCAAAGCGACAACGGCTCTCCTCGACGGCGTGAAGGTCGATTACTACGGTACGTTGACGCCGCTGAAGCAGATCGCGAACGTTAGCACGCCGGATGTG
>DATJYV010000184.1:0-55216 GCA_035499415.1 Bacteroidota bacterium | reverse complement strand
TTCTCAATGCTCGCCTTGACAGTCTGAACGGCACTCTCACCGAAGAGATAGAATCCCCCCGAAGAATCGTTCAACAGCGCTTCGAGTTCAGGAAGCACCGAGGAGTCTCCAATATCCCCCAGGACGCCGGCGGCGAATTGTTTGATGTTATCGTTCTTGTCCTTCAGTAATCCCGCCACCACCTCCATGACATCCTGTTTTCCTTTGCCGAACCGCCTGAGGACGCCCATGCTCGCAAATCGCACGCCGACTTTTTCCCCGTACCGAACGTGCCGAAGCGCCGCCGTAAGTGCGCGTGCCGAGTCGAGAGACGAGAGGGCCGCAATTGCAGCAGTCGGAACGTTGCTGTACCGGGAAGGATAATCGATGTCGCGCATCGCGAGGTCGATCGTGTGCGCAGAGTCCACTCTCGCGAGCGACCTGAGTGCGGACGCGACGACGTTGTAGCTTGAATCTTCAAGGGCCTTCCGAAGGCCCGCCACAACATCCGCCTCCTTAAACGAGCCGAGTGAACCGGCGGCCGCGATGCGGACGGCGGCGCGGGAATCCCGGAGCGCGGCCATCAACGCCGGCTTGAGGATGGGCTTGGTGGTATCCGATGTTGCGGCCATGGTGCCGGCACGCTGAGCCGCTTCGCGTCGCACCGACCAGAATCGGTCGTTCCTTATAACTTCCGCCAGGATCGAGGCCGTGCCCGGACCGGGGAACTGGATCGCAAGCGCCTGGAGTGCGCGAATGCGGTCGCTCGGTAGCCTGGCACTTGACGCCTGGAATTTCCACTCGTCAAATGACTTTTCCCACTTCAATTCCTTCAACAGCCGGTTCCCCTTGTCGAACAGAACCATGAGAGGTTTGTCGGAGCAGGGAATGTCATACGTCGAATCCTTGCTCAGAATGCCGATGCGCCGCGTCTCGCTTCCTGACGCTGTCACGACCTCCACATCGACCGGCATGCGAAACACTCCCGTGAGACTGTCCATTTTCTGAACCTGCCGGACTGAGAGCGAAATCGATTTCTGCGGCGGATTCCATTGATACGAAAGTGCGAAGACCGGGTACCCGGCCTTGTAAATCCATTCGTCAAAAAACCACTGGAGGTTTTGCCCTGTCGCTTCCTCGATCGCAACTTTCAGGTCATTCGTCTCGACGGGCTGGAATTGATGCTTGGTGATGTAGTGGAGAAGACCCCGATGATAGAGGTCATCGCCGAGCACAAAGCGAAGCATATGAAGCACCGAAGCTCCCCGCGGATAGATATTCGCCCCGTACGACTCGACGCTGACGATCGGCTTCCTGCCGCGCGTCGTGTCCGAGAGAATCCCCGACTGCTGGTCCTGGTACATCGTGTTGTCAAATTCATCGGCCCCCTGCGAATGTTCCTGATAGAGCGCGTCGTAGTAGGTCGCGAAGCTTTCGTTCAGCCAGAGATGGCGAAAATCCTTGCAGGTGACGACATCACCCCACCATTGGTGCGCAAGCTCGTGGGCGAGCAGACTTCTCGGGTCGACGTCCTGACGCATCCGGATGTCCGGCACCGCCCAGTCATCCGCCAGCGTCGTCGCGGATGAATTCTCCATCCCTCCAAAATGGTCCTGCAGAATGATCTGCGCGTATTTGTCCCAGGCAAAGGGATAGCCGATCATTTCGTCGAAGAATGAGATCATCGACGGCGTGTGCTTGAAGCTTTCGCGGGCATTCGAAGTGTCGTCGGGATAGACGTAATACTCCAGCGGGAGATTTCCGACGCGGTCGTGCAGGATGGCGTACTCGCCTGCCGCGATCATGATGAGATACGTCGACTGCGGCTTGTTCTGAACCCAGTGAAACGTCTTCGTCCCTCTCTTCTTATCCTCCGTCGTACTGACGAGCTTTCCGTTCGACAGAAGAGTGTATGCGCTTTTCACCGTCCCGATCACTTCCGATGTTGCCTTGTCGTTGGGATGGTCGAAGCACGGGAACCAGAAGTGATTCGTCGTGTCTTCTCCCTGCGACCATATTTGCGGCCGTTTGTTCGGATAGCCTTCGTCCGGGCCGTTGAACGTCAGTCCTTCCCGGGGCTTGCAGGAGTAATCCACCGTCACGACAACCGTATCGCGAGGAGTCGCTTTTCTGCCGAGGTCGATGAAAAGAGACGAGGTGCTGGAATGGAATTTCAGCGCACCTCCCTTTCGGTCGGTCACGGCGGAGACGTTCAGATTCCCCGCGTTGAATTCAACCGTCTCCAACTCGGAGAGCAGCGGGACGAGCGTCGCCGTCATCTTCCCGTCCAGCGATTTAGTTTCATCGTGCAGTACGACTTCGATCCTGTAGTGAACGACGTGATACGACCGGTTCGGCGTTTCACCCGGGTCGCGGGGAGAGAAGACTTCCTGCGACAGTGCGGCGAAGAACGACGTCAGCAGAAGGAAACAAGAAGTGAGAATGCGCATAGGTGTCCTTTCACGGTATGGTGATGGAGTGCGGTCGAAGGGTCGGTAAATCTACGCACAAGATGACGAGCAAACAAGGAATTAGAAGGGGATGAGCGCCCGTTGTTTCCGGTTGAGGACCATCGTGGATCGAGCCGTCCGGCCGGGCCGGAGCAATTTCCATGAAACTTCGGATTGATGTCGGTCGAAATTTATGGAGGGATCGATAGAACTATTTTGTTCCTGAATCGTCTAATATACTCCACTCGTATCGATAAGTTTCATGCACGAAGGAGATTACACAATGAGATTCAACTGGCATGTAGATGGGAAGAGTCCGATTTGGCGGAATCTCGCGGCCATATCGATGTTCGCGGCTCCGATGTGCGGCTGCGGCGGCCTGGAATTGGCCAGCAAGTGGCCCGTCGCACCGGTCGTGGTCAACGCCGACCTCACGAGCTGGCCCGATTCGACGTGGGTCGACAAAGACGGCGTCCGATTCAGCATGATGAACGACAGCGACTACTGCTACGTTGAGATTGTCGTCGTGAAGCCGGAGATCCGCCGGCAGATCATGGCTCGCGGGCTCACCGTGTGGTGCGACCCGCTCGGCAACGAAAAGAAGAGCGTCGGGTTCCGCTACCCGCTCGGCATGGCCGAAGAGCGCGGCTCGTACGAGCGCGACCCGTCCATGGCGCAAAGCTCGCTTGCGGCATCACAGGCGGAGTTCGAATACATTTCTCCGCTCCAGCCCGACCGCCTGCGGGTTCCCGTCATCGCCTCCCGCGGCGTCGAGATCAAGATCAACAACATGGACGAAGCGATGGTCTACCAGCTCAAGGCCCCGCTCCACACGACCGGCGACCATCCGTACACGTTTGAGTCGTCATCCGGTTCGAAGATCAGCCTCGGCATCGAGATCGGCGGCATGAGTCGCCCCCAGGGCAGCGAACGCTCAGGAGATGAAGGCGGTGGATTCGGGAGCGGGGGATTTGGCGGAGGCGGACGGCGCGGAGGCGGCGGGGGCGGCCGTGGTCGCGGCGCGGGCGGATCCCGGTCCGGCGGATCATCAGGCATGTCGCCGGTTGAGGTCTGGGCCTCTGTCCAGCTCGCCCCGGCGTCGAAGTAGACTCACAGAAACTATTCTCGCCGCACATACGCGGGACAATTCGCCGCGTTCCTCAACGTGTTCACCGCCTGCCGGCGACAACCCGGTCCGGCAGGCCTTTTCCTTCCCGGCCGCTGCGTCACTTCCTGTTGCATCTCCCCGACAAAACCCCTAATCTCTTCTGTCGCTCCTTCATCCTTATTCCGCAATCAAGGTGATCCCATGCGCCTATCGATGGCCGTCGCGTTGCTGTTTCTCTGCTCATCGTCCCTCCGTTCTCAACCCGTTTCCGATGAACTGCTTCGTGCAAAAGCGCAGCAACTTGCGAACGATCTCATCCTCATCGACACTCATATCGATGTACCCGATTTCGTGAAGGACAAGCCGGAGGATCTCTCGCATCGGACACCCGACGGCGAATTCGACTTCGTCCGCGCAGTCCAGGGGGGCCTCGACGCGCCCTTCGCCGCAATCTACGTCCCGTCGGAAGAGGAGACGAAGCATACGGCAAAACAATACGCCGACAATCTGATCGACATGGTTGAATCGTGGGTCCACGCGTGGCCGGACAAGTTTGCCCTCGTGCGCATGCCTTCGGACATCCTTGCACATTCGAAGCGGGGTCTCGTCAGTCTTCCGCTCGGAATGGAGAACGGGGCACCGATCGAGGGGAAGATCGGGAACGTTCAATACTTCTACGACCGCGGCATCCGATACATCACCCTCACCCATGCAAAGGACAACCACATCTGCGATTCTTCGTACGATACCACGCGCACGTGGCACGGCCTCAGCCCGTTCGGAAAGCTGGTGGTGGCGGAAATGAACCGGGTCGGAATCATGGTCGACGTCTCCCACATCTCGGACGATTCTTTTTACCAGGTGATGCAGATATCAAAGGCGCCGGTCATCGCATCGCATTCGTCCTGCCGCTACTTCACGCCCGGCTTCGAGCGAAACATGTCCGACGAAATGATCCAGCTTCTCGCGAAAAATGGGGGGACGATCCAGATTAATTTCGGGTCCGACTTCCTGCGGAAGGAGATACGGGACATGGAATCCCGCCGGCAAAAAGAAATTGCAGAGTACCTGCGGCAGAACCATCTGAAGAGCACCGATTCGAGTGCTGAGGCGTACGAACAGAAGTATGAAAAGGATCATCCCCTCCCCTACGCAGACGTCAAGGACGTCGCCATTCACATCGACCACGTCGCAAAACTCGTCGGCATCGACCATGTGGGGATAGGGTCTGATTTCGACGGGCTCGGCGACGCCCTCCCTACCGGCTTGAAGGACGTGTCGCAATATCCCAACCTGATCTATGAGCTGCTCAAAATGGGGTACAGCGAATCGGACATCCAGAAGATCTGCAGCGGGAACATCGTTCGTGTCTGGAACGAGGTGGAACGCGTGGCGAGCGATATCCGGGCGAAGAAGCTTTAGCGACGATCCCTCAAATGGAAAACGTCATGCCGAACTTGCCTGTCCGTTGGATTTCACGGAGGCGGGCAGGCCATTGGCGCAAAGTTCAGGATGACGAGGTCCGGTTCGGGGGCTGGCTTCTGATTACCCGGCGCTGAAATTTTGGAGGGAAAGAGGAACGAGGATTTTGCACAGATCGAAGAGGGGGACACGTCGCGTGCAACTGGTATCGCGTCGCGATGTCTTTTACGGCGAACTCAGCCGGTGTTTGCCGGTGCCATCCGCATTCATGATCCATAAACCCCCGTCGCCGTACGTCGTCCTCGTGTAGACGATCTTCGATCCGTCCGGACTCCACGCGGGATAGTCGCCGCCGTCGGTTGTCAGCTGTGTCGCCTGGGAGGTCACGACGCTGACTTTCCATATTTCCACGTAGTCGGTCGTCGGGTCGATACTGAATGTGAGGTCGACGCCGTCATGGCTCATCGAGCTGAACCCGGCGATGCCCACGGCGCTGAACGAATAGAGGTCGCGGATCAGATTCGTGTCCGCCCGTACAGCGTAAATGTCGTACAGCGCTTCATTCGCGATCACGCCGTCATTCACCAGCACGATAATCTCAGTGCCGTCGGGATGCCACGTGGGAAAGTCGCCGCCCAGGAAGATTGGCTGGAGCGAGTCCGTTTGCACGTTGAACGTGTAGATCCCGAGCCCGGCCCGCAGGAACGCGATTGTTTTCCCATCGGGCGACCAGGAAGGACGGATGTCCTCCGCCGAGTTCGTAAGCTGGACGGTGGAATCCATCGAGGTCGAATGCTTGTAGAGATTTCCAGCGAGCGAGAAGGCGATCCAGTTGCCGTCCGGCGACCACGTGACGCCGACGGCATCCCCCGGATACATCAGTGTGACGTTCGCCCCCGACGTGTCGATTCTGTAAATGCCCTGGACCCCGCCGATCGTTGCGGTGAACGCGACCGTCTTTCCGTCGGGCGACCAGCTGGGACGAACGTGATTGTAGCTCTCCTGAACAGCCGGCGGTTCCGTGCTGCGGAAGAGACTGCATCCGTTCCCCGCCATCAGCCCCGTCATCGCCAACATCCCCGTCAGAAATTTTCGCATGTGAACTCTTGTTCCGCCCATCCTCCTCATACTCCATTTATCGAATTCGCGGTCAAGATACGGATCGGGACCTCTCGAGCGGAAGGCTCAGGATATTGCGCAATGCCGGAGCTCGGGTGAGCCGCCCGCAGAGAGAAGGGAGTCGATCGACCGGCTGGAAGCGGATTCGCGGAACTCGAAGAAAAATTTCCACTGGTCAGGCGGAAACGGCAACCGCCTGGCGTTCCATCAACTCGATGAATTGAGAAAAGAGATAATCGCTGTCGTGAGGTCCGGGGGACGCTTCCGGGTGGTATTGGACCGAGAAAATGGGAAGCTCGCGATGCGCGAATCCCTCATTCGTACCGTCGTTGAGATTGACATGAGTTATTTCGATCGTCTGCGGGTCGAGAGATTCCGGGTCCACGGCAAATCCGTGGTTTTGCGAGGTAATTTCAATTCCACCCGACCGCAGGTTTTTCACGGGATGGTTTGCGCCGCGATGGCCGAACTTGAGCTTGAACGTCCTTCCCCCGAGAGCCAGTGCGAGCAATTGGTGTCCCAGACAAATGCCGAAGATCGGTTTCAAACCAATCAACTTTTTGATGTTCTTTATTCCGGCTCGCACAGCCGCCGGATCTCCCGGCCCGTTGGAGAGAAAAATTCCGTCCGGCGCCAGTGCGAGTACTTGTTCCGCAGGATAGCCGGCCGGAACAACCGTCAGCCGGCAGCCGTACGACGTCAAACGCCGGAGAATGTTCCGCTTAACCCCGTAATCGTACACGACGACATTCCACCGTTTTCCATTCCGATGCGCGCTCAAGGAGGGAGGCAGGGCAAATGGCGAACGGTCGACTTCGTCCCAACTATACGTTGATGGAGTCGTCACGACGCTCGCAAGGTCAAGGCCGTTCATGTCGGGCGAACGCCGCGCTTTCTCGATCAGGCGTGCATCATCGAGGTCTTGAGTGGAAATCACTCCCCTCATTGCTCCCGCGGTCCGGATGATCTTCGTCAGCATCCGTGTGTCGATTCCCTGGATGCCGATGATCCCGGATTTGGCGAGCCAGGCCGCCAGTGATCCGCTCGACCGGAAGTTGCTCGGATAGTTGCAGTACTCTTTTACGACAAATCCGGCGACTTGCGGCTTCGAGGACTCGACATCGGCGGAATTTATTCCGTAGTTCCCGATCAGGGGATATGTCATGGTGACGATCTGGCCGGCATAGGAAGGGTCGGTGAGAATTTCCTGATAGCCGGTCATGCTCGTGTTAAACACAACCTCACCGGTTGCTTCCGTCTCGGCGCCGAACGCCGTGCCGGCGAGGACGACGCCGTTTTCGAGTGCGAGTTTCGCTTGCATATCGGGCCGCAAGATAGAGAGATTTGTGAGTCGATGCAATACGGGGCCGGCGCCATGAGCGCACGTCGGACCGACACGCCCTCAGCGGCAAACCGGGAATTCAGCAGGCGAAAAATTTTTTGGCCGTCATGGGATCGTTCCGGAGCCCGTGAAGTTCGGCGAGTACCCCGGATTCACGCTCGTCCCGAAATATCAGCGAGCGACCAATACCGCTCCTGAAGTGAGCGATCGAATTTGCGTGCGTGGTGCCTGAGGCCGCAAAACGGTGCGTTGACAAACGAAGCGGAAATTCTTATCTTACTCAATATTTTGAGTGATTATGTCCGAGGAAGATCATAAGAAAGAGAATTTAACCGAGCGGGAGCAGAGCGTACTCCGGCACGTGGTGCACAACTACATCCAAACGGCCATTCCCGTCGGATCCAGGTACCTTTCGAGGCATTTCGAGTCATCGGTGAGCCCCGCAACCATCCGCAACGTCATGTCGGACCTTGAAGAGCAGGGATTTCTCACTCATCCTCATACTTCTGCCGGCCGGGTCCCCACGGACCTTGGGTATCGGTATTATGTCGATTTCCTGATGGAGGTCCAGCAGCTGAGCGAAGAGGCAAAGTCGCAGATCCGGCAGGAGCTTGGCGTCGCGATCGATCCGGCCGACCTGTTCCGTGAGTCGTCCCGTCTCCTGGGGAAGATTTCCAACCAGTTGAGCGTCGTCAGCTCCCCCCACGTCAGCGGCGGCGTTTTTGACAAGCTCGAGCTCATCCCCATTGCGGCGTCGAAGCTCCTCGTCGTCATTTCCATCCGATCCGGGCTGGTGCGGACCATCATGCTCGAGGTGGGCTCCGAGTTCCGGCGCGACATGCTCGAACAGGTGAGCCGGTCCCTGAACGAGCGCCTGTCGGGGCTGACGCTGCAGCAAATCCGGGACACCTTTGCGGACCGCGTGCGCGAGTTCCAGGACGACAAGTCCGGGCTGATCCGCTTGTTCATCGATTCCGTCGATGAATTGTTCGACGACGGGAACGAGCGGGAGAGGATTCACATCGGAGGCACGAAGAACATTATCGGCCAGCCGGAATTTTTCGACCCGAGGAACTTCCGGAGTGTCATCGAGATGATCGAGAGCGAGGAGATCATCGTGCATCTCCTGCAGAAGCACGATGAAGCGGCAAAGGATATTGTCATTACGATCGGCAACGAGAACAAGGAAGCAAACGCGAGCGACTACAGCATGGTGACGACGACGTACAACATCGAGGGAATTTCCGGAAGAGTCGGCGTCATCGGTCCGAAGCGGATGGATTATCCGAAGCTCATCCCGCTTGTCGACCAGGTGGCAAAGACCGTCGCCCAGCTCCTCGCATCCTGAAGACCCCCACGGTGATGGAAGAGATCGAGGACAAGGAACAAGGTGGAAAAGGCGGCCCGCAGGAATCACCCGCGGAGACGGCGCCGGCTCCGGAGGCCGACCCTCTTGCAGAAATTCAACGGCAGGCCGACCAGTACAAAGACCTGTACCTGAGGAAGGCGGCCGAATTCGAGAACTACAAGAAGCGAATCGAGAACGAATCGGCGACGTTGATCAAGTACGCAAACGAGGACTTGATCGCATCAATCCTTCCCGTGTTGGACGACCTCGAGCGCTCGCTGAAGCTCAGCAAGGACAAGCGGGAGTTTGAATCCCTGTACCGCGGCGTCGAGCTCATCCATCAAAAGTTCACGAAGATTCTGGAAGGGTTGGGCGTAAAGACTCTTGAAACGGTCGGCAAAGAGTTCAATGTTGCTTATCATGACGCTCTGATGCAGATGCCGAAAGAAGGCATTCCTTCCCACACCGTGATCGAGGAAGTCGAGAAGGGCTACACGCTTGGAGACAAGGTCATCCGGCATGCGAAGGTGATCGTATCGGCCGTTCCCGACGGCGGGGCTGGCGCTTCGACCGGCGACAACACCAAAGGGACGGAACAGGCCTGACCGATGGCGAAGCGCGACTTCTACGAGGTTCTCGGCGTATCCCGGTCGGCAAACACCGATGAAATCAAGAAGGCCTACCGCCAGATGGCGTTGAAGTTTCATCCGGACAGAAATCCGGGGAACAAGGAAGCCGAGGAAAAATTCAAGGAGGCGGCGGAGGCGTACGAAGTCCTGGGAGACCAGGAGAAGCGACAGCGGTACGACCAGTTCGGGCATGAAGGTCTGCGCGGGACGAACTACCGCGACTTTACGGATGTCAACGACGTCTTTTCCACATTCGGCGATATTTTCAGCGGCGGATTCGGGGGGAGCATTTTTGACGAGGTCTTTGGCGGCAACCAGCGCACCCGGAGGCGGTCCGGCTCACAGCAGGGACAACCCGGCTCGGATCTGCGGGTCCGGCTGGCACTCACGCTCGAGGAAATTGCGACGGGGGTCGAAAAGAAGATCAAGGTAAAGCGTCAGAAAAAATGCGATGTGTGCAACGGGACGGGAGCCCGCTCCAGCGGCGGTCGCATCACATGTCCCCAGTGCAACGGTACGGGAGAGCTTCGTCAGGTTTCCCGGTCGGTGTTCGGGCAATTCGTGAACATCACAACATGTCCGACGTGCAACGGGGAAGGGCGGGTCATCAAGGATGCGTGCCCGACCTGTCACGGCGAAGGACGCACGCCGGGTGAATCGACGATCAAGGTCAACGTCCCGGCGGGCGTTGCGGAAGGCAATTACATACCGCTGGAAGGCCAGGGGAATGCCGGCCGGCGCGGCGGACCCGCGGGAGACCTTATCGTGGTGATCGAAGAACAGCCCCACGAACAGTTCACCAGAAACGGCGACGATATCGTCCACAACCTCTACGTCAGCTTTCCCACGGCCGCGCTCGGGGGCTCGGTCGAAGTACCGACGCTCACCGGCAGGGCGCGGCTTGTCGTCGAGCCCGGAACGCCATCGGGGCGCATGTTGCGGATGCGCGAAAAAGGGATACCGCATCTGAACGGGCGCGGCCGAGGCGACGAGATCGTCCGGATCAGCGTATGGGTTCCGACAAGACTTTCTGCACGCGAAAAGGAATTGCTCACGGAGCTCGCACCGTCGGAGCGCTTCACGCCGACGGAAGACGAAAAGAGGTCGGGAGACAGGACATTCTTCGACAAGGTTAAAGACGTGTTTTCCTGATTATGAGGAACTGGGGGCGTCTGGCGCAATGGCTTGCGCTGACGAAAACGGAGCAGAATGTCATACTCTTTCTGCTTGTCACGATGGCGGGGGGTCTGGCGGTCCGGCTTTTTCAGGATCGGTTTCCAGGACTGATGCAGTTCGACTACCGCGCGAGCGACAGCTCCTTCGCAGCGCTGAGCGTCGCGGCCGCGGCGGATACCGCAGCCGAAGACCGGGAGACATCCGAAAACGCGCTATCCTTGAACGATGCAACGAAGGATGAGTTGATGCAAATTCCAGGAATCGGTCAGAACACGGCCGACCGGATCATCGAATACCGGAACGAACATGGGGGCTTTTCGAGCGTGAACGAGCTGACGAAGGTCAAGGGGATCAGCAGGAACAAGATGAAAAAGATTCGCCCATTTGTGAAAGTCCCGTGAGCCAAAGAACACCCAGCGCACCCGAATGAAATCAATCCGTTACATCGGCGTTTCGTTCTACAAGGGGCGCGTCCAGCTCGCCGAGATTGAGCACGGGAAAAAAGTGCAGGTCACCACGCTCGCCGAGCGGGAGACTTCACTGGACATTGCCCAGGCGGGCGTAAACCTGACCGCCGACCATCCCCAACTTTCCACGTTCGTCAGGGAACTGCGCGAGCTCTACAAACAGCACAAGTTGTCGACAGAGCAGATATCTTTTGCCCTCCCGCCGGACCCGGTGTTCATCAATATTATTCCGGTCGACGCCTCTCTCGTCGGCGCCGATATCAGGAAGTACATCGAATGGGAATCGGCGCAATATCTCGGAGAGAACTCGTCCGCCGATTATCTGGTCGACTCTCACGCCCTCCCCGCTTCCAACGGCTCTGCACGGACCATGTTCATGGTCTCCGTGCGGAAGGGAATGGTCGCGTTCATCCAGAAGGCCGTCGCTCTGTTGGGACTCAAGCTTCGGTTCGTCGACATCGACCAGTTCAGCGCCGAAAAAACATTGCTGGCCAATTACCCCGAGATCCTGGAACACGACATTGTACTTATCGGCGTTCGATTCGGAGGAATCGACGCCAGTCTCATTCACGAGGGCCAGATGACCGACTACCGGGCGTTCCATAAGTCCGATGCCCGCAAAGCCGTTGCATCGTACCTGAAGTATTTGAAGGAACGGGACGGGCTGAATCCGCCGGCCGCGATCCTTCTGCACGGGATCGACATCACGCCTCAACTTGTCGGCGCGCTCCGGTCGGAATCCGGGATCCAGCAGACTCTTCCACTCAACGCCCTGCGGAAGATCCCCGCAACATCGCACGTCTATCCCCCCTTCATCAAGGAGAGCCATCGTTTCGCCTCCGCCATTGGTCTGGCGCTTCGCACGCAATGAGGATCATTGCCGGCACATTCCGCGGGCGCACGATCAGGGCGGGGAAGGGATATTCCATCCGGCCTACGACCGACCGCGCCAAGCAGGCCATTTTTGACGTTCTTGCAAACCGGCTGGACTTCAGCGGCATCGAAGTGCTCGACTTATTTGCCGGCACGGGAAGTCTCGGCTTCGAGGCGCTGAGCCGCGGAGCGGCACGCGCGACGTTCGTCGATACCTCGCGCGACTCGATCGGCGTACTCGAAAAAAACATCGACGCTCTCGGTTGCAGGAATGCATGCCGCATTCATCCGGCGGATGTGTTCTGGTTCCTCCGGAACACGGTCGCGGCGTACGACCTCATCTTTGCCGACCCTCCCTTCGCTCTTCCGACGATCGGAACGATTCCGTCGGCGATCCACTCGTCCCCATGCACCCGTCCCGGGACATACGTTGTCATGGAACACGGAAGGAACTCCGACGTCACTTTTCCGGAGGGACTGTACGAGGTGACACAGAAAAAGTTCGGCCAAACCACTGCATTGATCCTGAGGACTTTGAAATCTGACGACCGCAAGGGAGACTCCGCGAATGAAAACCGCCATCTATCCGGGATCGTTCGACCCCATCACGAACGGGCATCTTGACATTCTTGAACGGGCTCTCAAGCTCTTCGACAAGGTCATCATCACGATCGCGAAAAATTCGTCGAAGCATCCCGTGTTCGACGTCCGCGAACGCCTGGAGCTGATCAGAAAAGCAACTGCCGGCTACCCGCAGGTCGAGGTCGATTCGTTCGACGGACTCCTCGTCGAGTATGCCCGGACCAAACAGGCGACAGCCGTGGTGCGGGGTATCCGTGCGATCTCCGACTACGAATTTGAATTCCAAATGGCGCTCATGAACAGAAAACTGAACGACCAGGTCGAAACCGTATTTCTGATGCCGAACGAAAAGTACACGTATCTCAACTCCACGATCGTGCGTGAGATTGCGCGCCTTCACGGCGACATCTCGGACTTCGTTCCGCCCGGTGTACGACAGGCCCTCATGAACAAGATGAAATAGGAGAAACGTCCTCTCGTGAGAATGCGTCCTCTCTCCAAAAAAGTTTCCGGCGTCGAACGTTCACAAACGCTTCTTCTCTTCGCACGTGCGAAGAAAATGCGGGCGGAAGGGATCGACGTTGTCAGTCTCACCGCGGGTGAGCCCGACTTTCCGACTCCGGCGGCCGTCAAGGAAGCCGGGATCCGGGCGATCAAGGAGAATTTCACCAAGTACACCGCGAACCAGGGCATTCCGGAGCTTCTTCGGGCGATCGCCGAAAAATTCCGGCGCGACAACAACCTCGACTTCGATCCATCGCAGATCCTGGTCTCCTCGGGAGCCAAGCATGCTCTCTACAACGCCCTGCAGGCAATCTGCAACCCGGGAGACGAAGTCATCATTCCTTCCCCGTACTGGGTAAGTTATCCGGAGATGGTCAAGCTCGTGGGAGCCACACCGGTGATCGTTCGGACCCGCGCTTCCGACCAGTTCAAGATTTCACCGGCGCAACTCCGGAAGGCGGTTACCAGAAAATCCAAGCTGTTCATTTTCTGTTCGCCGAGCAATCCGACCGGTGTTGTCTACACGCGCGAAGAGATCGAGGGGCTCGCCCGCGTCATCGCCCAAGCCGGTCTCTATGTCATATCCGACGAGATCTATGAGAAAATCATCTACGACGGGATGAGCCATTTCAGCATGGGCTCGCTGCCTTCGGTCCGCGACCTCGTCGTCACCGTCAACGGCGTCTCGAAAGCGTTTTCGATGACGGGATGGAGGATCGGTTTTCTGGGGGCGAATCGGGATGTCGCGTCGGCGGCCGAAAAAGTCCAGGGACAGATCACATCGAACGCATCCTCCATATCGCAGCGCGCGGCGCTCGCGGCGCTCACGAGCGGCCTGGACGGCGAGGTTCACACGATGGTGGAGGAGTTCGCGCGGCGAAGAAAGTTCCTCTGCGGGGCCTTCGACCAGATGAACGTCGAGTACATCAAGCCGCACGGTGCGTTCTATATTTTCGCGCGGGTCAAGCCGATCCTGGGCGGGAAAAAGGCGCAGGGAACCATCGATACGACGGATGCGCTCTCGGAGTACCTGCTGAATTCGTGGCGTGTTGCGCTTGTCCCCGGAGGGGGATTCGGGGCAAAAGACTGGGTGAGAATTTCGTACGCATGCTCCATGCAGGACCTGGAAAAGGCCGCGGAGCGACTTCAGAAAGCGTTTGCCGAACTGCGGGGAGCGCAATAACGCGGGGTTGTGATTGAGAGGATGGGATGCCGACCTACGAATACGTCTGCAAGGAATGCGGCCACACGTTCGAAGAACTTGAGTCCATTACCGCCAAACCCCTGACCGTTTGCCCGAACTGCGGGAAGCCCGCACTCAAGCGATTGATGGCAGCCGGAGCCGGGACGATCTTCAAGGGAAGCGGATTCTATCTGACCGACTACAAAAAATCGGGGCGGGAATCCGCGGCACAAGAGAAAAAAAAGCCGGAAAAGAAATCCGAGAAGACGCCGGAGAAAAAATCGGAAGCGACATCCGACACCAAGCCGGCCTCCGACTCATCTGCACCGAAGCCGGAGAAGTGAGCACCTCACGCCCGGAGAGTCACGTCGAATCCCCGCTGACGTAAGATTCGTGCCGCCCGGCTGGATACTTCCTTCGAATCGAAAGAAATTCGAAAAGTTCCCCCCTCGCCTTCACGCACCTTCACCAGTTCCAGATCCCTGATGTTCACCTTGCTCTTTCCCAGCACGCCCGTGAGACGCGCAAGCATCCCCGGTTTGTCCCGCACGAACACGTAGACCTCGCTCAACGGATGGAGGAATCCCTTCATATTTTTCGGGATTCCGGCCCTGATCCTCCCCGCCCCCCGAAATGCCTTCCGCAATCGCCGACTGTTGCGGCCAAGCTCCGATCGGTATCGATGCAATTCGCCCAGATAGAGGTCGAGAGTTTTTGTGATCTCCTCGGCGTTGAACGAAAAAATATCTTCCCACATCTCAAACTTGCTTGAAGCGATCCGGGTGAGGTCACGGAAACCTCCCGCCGCAAGCTGGAGATGGCGACGAGATTCGGGGTGAAGGTTTCCGGCCACCTGCACAAGGGCAACAGCGGCAAGCTGGGGGAGGTGACTGACGGCGGAGGCGACGCGGTCGTGCGTCCCGGCATCGAGGATGACGACCCGCGCACCGAGCCCGGCGAGGAAACTGCCCAGCCGGCGGACAGCGGCGCGGGGTGTCGCGGACGAGGGGGTCAATACGTACAACGCGCTTTCAAACAGGTGCGGAGATGCTGCGTCGATCCCCGCCTGCTCGACACCGGCCATCGGGTGGCCGCCGATAAATGACCCGTCCGGAAAATACTTTTCCGCCCGTGCCATGATCGCCCGTTTGACGCTTCCGACATCGGTCACCTGGCCGCCGGGTTTTTTCAGCCTGGCGACCCGGCCCAGCAACGAAAGAACGCCGGACACAGGCGTTGCGAGGATGGTCAGGTCCGCCGGCCGGACTGCTTCCTGGAGCGACCGTGCGCCGCGGTCGATCGCGCGGAGGCGGAGCGCGCGGCGAAGGACGGGCGACGAATCAAAGCCGATGACGACCGTGCGGGGAAATTTGTGCTTGATGGCAAGTGCGAGCGATCCCCCGATGAGACCGACCCCGATGACGGCAACGGTGCGGAACGGGTGGAAACCCGCCGTATGGTTCTTCATCTACGCGACGCGGATTCGGAAGGAAGTACGCTCAGAGGATTCGACGTCCGATGGCATTGGCGATGATGCGCACTTCCTGCATGAGTTGTGAAAACTGGTCTGGATACAGTGACTGTGCGCCGTCCGACTTTGCATGGTCGGGGTCGTTATGGACTTCCACGATGATCCCATCCGCTCCGGCCGCGACCGCGGCACGGGCCATTGGAATCACCTTGTCGCGAATTCCAATCGCATGAGAGGGGTCGGCAATGATCGGCAGATGGCTTTTCTTTTTGATGACGGGAATGGCGCCGATGTCCATCGTGTTGCGGGTCGCCGTTTCAAACGTCCGGATACCCCGTTCGCAGAGGATGACGTTGTGGTTGCCGCCCGACAGGATATACTCGGCCGACATGAGCCATTCTTCGATGGTCGCGGACAGTCCGCGTTTGAGGAGGACGGGGCTTCTGGTATTCCCCAATTCCTTGAGGAAAACAAAATTCTGCATGTTCCTGGCGCCGACCTGGAGAATGTCGGCATACCGCTCGACAAGTTTGATCTGGCTCTTATCCATCACTTCGGTGATGACTTTCATTTTGTAAGCGTCCGCTGCCGCGCGAAGCATTTTCAGGCCTTCTTCGCCCAGCCCCTGGAACGAATAGGGAGAGGTTCGCGGCTTGAATGCTCCGCCGCGCAGGATCTTCGCTCCCGATTCCGAAACGCGCTCGGCGACGGTGAAAATCTGCTTCTCGTTCTCGACCGAGCAAGGTCCCGCCATCACCACAACGTCGTCGCCGCCGACGCGGACTCCGCCCACGTCAATTACCGAGCCTTCGCGCTTGAAAGTCCTGCTGGCAAGCTTGTACGGCTCCGTGATGCGGAGAACTTCGGCAACGCCGGGCAGTACCTCGATCTGCCGGTGGTCGAAATCGGGCTGGACGCCGATTGCGCCGATCACCGTATGCTCGACCCCGGTGGATCGGTGAATGTCAAACCCGTGCTCGTGCAGGACGCGAATGATCTCTTCGATCTGCTTTTCTGTTGCGCCGGTTTCCGTTACGACAACCATACGTTTGCTCTTCTGTTAATCAGGAATATACGAGGATTCGTGACGGTTTGTCAGTCGTACCTGTCCAATTTGAATTTTTCGCCGAGGTATAACTTTCTTGCTTCGCGGTCATTCGCGAGGAATGCCGCCGTCCCCTGCTTCAGAATTCTCCCTTCGAACAGGAGATAGGACCGGTCGGTGATCGAGAGCGTCTCGTGAACATTATGGTCCGTGACGAGAACGCCGATGTTCCTCTCCCGGAGGCGCCGGACGATCTTCATGATCTCTTCGACCGCGATGGGGTCGATGCCGGCGAACGGTTCGTCCAGCAGCATGAACTTGGGGTCGAGCGCGAGCGCGCGCGCGATCTCTGTCCGTCTCCGCTCGCCGCCGGAGAGCACATATCCCTTGCTGGCGGCGATATGCGTGAGACCAAAGTCCTCCAGAAGCCGGTCGCATTTTGCCGTTTGAGCTTCCGTGCTGAGATTCGTCATCTGGAGGACTGCGAGCAGATTCTCGCGAACCGACAACCGCCGGAACACCGACGCTTCCTGCGGAAGGTATCCTATGCCGAGTCGTGCCCGCTGGTACATCGGGCGCGTCGTGATTTCCGCTCCGTCGAGAAACACCCTCCCTCCGTTCGGCCGAACCATGCCCACGATCATATAGAACGTCGTGGTCTTACCGGCACCGTTCGGCCCCAGCAGCCCGACGATCTCTCCTTGTTTCACCTCAATGCTCACGTCGTTTACCACTGTCCTCTTCTTATATCGCTTGACGAGCGCCTCGGACCTCAGGATATTCACTGTCGCGCCGGACGTCCCCTCCTGCACCCTTGCGATTCTTGTGACAGACCGGCGCTCCCCCGATCGCTTCCTTCCCCCTCTGGGTTTCCGGAAGGGAATTGCCGTGTTCGACCGTTTAGTCATGCTCAACCGTGACGATTCTCGAGCCGTCGCGCACGGGGCGCGTGGCATACCAGCGAAAGCCGTCCAAATTGTAATCCGGCTCCCGCTTCGCCAGCATGTTCTCGGGAAAATACTGCCCCTGCACTCCGCCGACAACTTTGATGCGGTCGATCTTGCCCAGCAAGAACTCGATTGCGATCCGGTCGCCGCTCGACTTATTCGCGCCGTTGGGGGTTATGTTATCAAACAGGTAGTACAGGCTTGTGGCGTTCCGCTCCACATCGATGTGGTCGATTTTCCCGAAGGCGAAGTACATCGTGAGCTCGCGCCCCGTCAGCTGGTCAAAACGATTTTTGAGCACCGAATCGGCCCGCGAGATCGCCATCGCCCTCCCCCGCACGTAAACGTCGCGGAGCCGCCTGTCGCTCAGATGGATCGCAATGGAGTCTCCGGAAATCTGATTCTCGGCGTGCCAAACCACGGGGAGGTACTGGAGGACGATGACTCCGTCACGACGGAGATACGTCGCCCGGCCGCACCGGGCGGAGAGATCTCCCCTCGCCATCAAAACGCTGTCGATGGCAACGAACGTCTGCGAAGTATCCTGAAACATTTCCATCCGTCTGCTCACCACCACCATCGTGTCGACCCCGCCATCCGAAGTCGTGTCGATATCCATCAACCGTGGTTTTTTCAGGACGACGGTGAATTTGAGGCGGTCATAATGCGTGAGCGAATCGCCGAATACCGTCGTCGCATTCGCCGTATTGACCGCCACGACATTCCCCACGGCGATCGATTCGGCTTCGTTCTCCAGATACGTCATCGTGTCGCTCGTCACCGTGGAAGCAGAGTCGACGAGCCGCACGTTGACCGAAAAAAAGAAACGCTTTTCGTCGACAAATTCTATGCCGTTCCGCGCCGTCAGTACCGAGCCGCCGCGTTCCAGGCGCACGCCGGTGTGGACTTCGACTCTCCGCGCGTCGGCATAGTATACCCCTTCGTCCGATGTCACCGTCACGCTGTCCCGAACAACCCGGACATGGCCGAAGAGTTCCATCTTGTTCTGGCTCATATAACGCAGAGCACGGTCGCACCAGACGTAGACGAGGCCGCCGGATTCCTGTTGCTGGACGAAATGAACGTTCCCGATGAGTTCGCGTACTTCTTCCCCCGCGACGACGCGTCCTTTGAGTTCGCGGGCCGAACGCAATTCAATCACTTTGCTCCCTTCCTGCGCGGTTGCATCTGTGAGGCCGAAGGTCGTCGCGACCAACAGGGTGCCTCCCATCGCCGCCTTCCGAGTCCAATTCATTCTTCCTTCGACTCGCCCGTCGCCCGGAATATCCGGTAATTGTGAAGACTCTGGTCCGATTCCAAACCATGTCCCTGGACCGTCTCATTGGGAGAAACAATTCGTACGAATTCCGGCGTGTGGATGAGTTGTTTCGCGTTGTCCCAGTACAATTTTTCTGTCGTGAGGCGCCTCTTGTTTTCGGAAACCACGACGACGTGGTTGTAGGCAGCGAGGTCGTTCGTCCCCTCATCGATCGTCCCTTCGTCGCTCGTCAGGACGGATGTCTGGGCGCCCGCGCGGTCGAAGAAATGCACGACGACGCCCTGGCTCATCTGCGTCTGTTTGCTCGATTCGTAGACCCGGATGTACCCCGCATCGATGATCGCGCGCGTGCGGCCCGAATCGGACAGCACGATCCTGCTGTTCCAGCTTTCCTGCTGGGGTAGTGTGCGGCTGTCGACGGTGGGAAGGACCGAGGGTTTGATCTTCTCTTCACATCCTCCGAAGACTATGAGGACGGAAGCGGCACACATCCAGACTCCCGGCCTCCTCATCCTTCAGAATCCTCGCCTCCCAGGCCGGCTTTCACCAAATCATGGAGATGGACCACGCCGACAGGGCGGTCGTTGGCGTCGACCACGACGAGCTGCGTAATCTTGAACGCCTCCATCTCTTCCAGGGCGACGACGGCCAGGAGATCCATGCGGATCGTCTTTGGATTCTTTGTCATTGCGTCCGCCGCAGTCAGTTTGGAAATGTCCGTCGTGCGCTGGAGGAGCCGTCGGAGGTCGCCGTCGGTGATGATCCCGGAGAGCTTCTCGTCGCCGTCGACCACGCAGGTCGCCCCGAGCCGTTTTGTGGTCATCTCCATGATCGCTTCCGATAGCGGGACATTTTTCCGGACTTTCGGAATCGCGGCTCCGGATGCCATGATCGCTTCGACCTGGAGATGCAGTTGTTTTCCCAGGTTTCCCCCCGGATGGAACTTCGCGAAATCCTCCCTGGTAAAGTTCCGCCGCCGGAGGAGCGCGATTGCGAGCGCATCTCCGAGCGCGAGCGTCGCCGTCGTCGAGGAGGTCGGGACCAGGTCGTGCGGACAGGCCTCCTCCTTCACGCCGATGTCGAGGACGATGTCGGACTGCTTCGCAAGTTCCGAATGGACATTGCCCACGAGGGTTATCAATTTCAGGCCGAGCCGCCGGAACAGGGGCATCAACTGCAGAATCTCCTCCGTATCGCCGCTTTTGGAAATGCTCACGATGACGTCATCCTTCCCGACCATCCCCACGTCTCCGTGAATGGCGTCGGAGGGATGCAGAAAGACAGAAGGCGTTCCCGTGGAGTTGAGCGTCGCGACGATTTTTCGGGCGATGATTCCGGACTTCCCCATGCCCGTGATCACCACCCTGCCTTTTGCGTGATAGAGAATATTTACCGCCTCGGCAAATTTCTCATCGATGCGCGACTCGAGGGCCGCAATCGCCTCGGCCTCGATCCGGATGACGCGCCTCCCGTCCTGAATGGTTGGGTCAGACATTTTTTTCACCGGACACAAGGGAAAGAATTCTCTTCATGAACGACTTTTTCTGCGGCTCCTCGACGATGATGCGCGAACCGATCCTGGTCCAGGCGGCGTTATATTTCGCAAACGCGCGGCTCAGGTCCGCATCCGAAAAGCCCGGCAGGTCCGAAAACAAACGGGCCGGATTCAGCGCCACATTCGCGTCACGGATTCGCAGCGTAATCATGAGCTCGTTGTAGAAATTGGTGATGGGGATGAGATGATTGACCTGCGACAAGGAATCGTGCACCCAGATCCGACGGTCGTTTGAGCAGATGGCGAGAACGGCCGGAGCATCCTGCTCTGTTTGCATTTCCACCGTACGGACCGGGCTTCCGCAAACGGGACATGGCATCTTCGGAAGCCAGGAAGAAAATGACCAACGGCGTATCTCGTTTCGAAGGTCCCGGACGCGTTCAAGTCCGGTGAGCTCAAATTCCAGCTGGTCATCGAGAAGCTCGCGAAGGGTTACCGAAATTCCGCCCTCGGTCGTTTCCACCACTCCGTGCGCAAGGACTCGCGGCAGCGGAGAAGTCGTATCGATGTTTGCTCCTGACGATGTGAGGATGTAGTTCCCCTCGCCGCGCCTTCCCCGGCCCGCGATCTTCCATCGTTCGACAAATGCCCGGTACGGTCTGTAGCCCGGTCGATCCTCCGGGAGGAGCCAGAGCAGCAATTCCCGCTCGAGCGTCGACGGCAGACGCGGAAACCGCTCATCGTTTTCCATGGCGTCGTGATCGCAGGATCAGATCGATTACCTCACGGACGGCTCCTTCGCCGCCTGAGCGACGGCATCGGTAGTCGACCAGCTTCGATACTTCCACCACCGCATCGTGCGGACAAGCGGAAAATCCCGCCTTGCGAAGTACGGGAATGTCCGGCACATCGTCGCCGACATAGGCGATCTCCTCATCACGCAGGACCAGACGGTCCTTCATATCGTCATACGCCGCCAACTTATTCTGGAGCTTTTGGTGTACCTCCGTAATGCCCAACTCGGCCGCCCGCCGCGCGACGATGGGGGAACTGCGGCCGGTCAACAGCCCGATGCGTATGCCGTGGGTCTGAGCCGCCACGATTCCGGAACCGTCGCGGATGCTGAACTTCTTCCACTCTTCGCCTTTTTCACCGTAATACACTCCTCCGTCCGTCAGGACGCCGTCAACATCGAGGAGCAGGAGGCGGATCGACTCAAGCTTCTGTTTTCTCGTCTTCCGCGGCGCCAACGGTCGGCATTCGTATTAAATTTTCTTCACCACCCTATCGAGAGCCACGACCTGCTTCAGGAGGTCCTCCAGGAGGTCCAGCTTGAGCTGGCTTGCTGCGTCGCTCAGTGCCTTCGCAGGATGAGGATGTGTTTCAACAAACAGGGCATCGCAGCCGGCCGCGACACCTGCCCTGGCAATGGGAAAAATGTATTGCGGCTCGCCTCCGCTTTGCCCGCTCCGCCTGCCCGGTAGCTGCACGGAGTGCGTTGCGTCAAGAACCACCGGGTACCCGGTCTCGCGCATGATGGGAAGCGAGCGCATGTCGACGATGAGGTTATTGTACCCGAACATGGATCCGCGCTCAGTCAGCAGGATTCGTTTGTTCCCGGTCTGGGCGACTTTTTTCGCCGCCTCTTTCATGTCCTGCGGCGCGAGGAACTGCCCCTTCTTGATATTCACCGCCTTGCCCGTTCTCCCCGCCGCGATCAGAAGCGAAGTCTGGCGGGAGAGAAACGCGGGGATCTGGAGAACGTCGGCAACTTCCGCGGCAGCGGCCGTCTCCTGCTCCGTGTGCACGTCTGTCAGGATCGGCATTCCCGTGATCTCTTTCACTTCCTGCAGGATTCGAAGTGCCTTCGCGTCACCGATGCTCTCGAACGATCGACCGCTCGTGCGATTGGCCTTACGGTACGAAGACTTGAAGATCACGGGGGTTTTGCAGCGCCGGGCAATGCGAACGATCCGCTCGGCAGTCCTCAAAACAAGATCGCGGCTCTCCACAACGCACGGTCCCGCAATGAGCACGAGAGGGGCGCCGCCGCCGATCTGAATTCCGTTTACCCGTACCGACAACGAATAGTTCCTCGAATCGTTTGCGCCTGGTGAAAAATTAACTTACAAAAATTTGGATGAACAGTCAAAAACCTGGTGGTGGCGTCAATGCAGCCGGCTCCAACTTATTGCGGACGCGTCATGCTGAACTTGCTTGGCCCGTGCTTCGACACGGGATTTCATCATCCGACGTTCACAGACCCCGAACCACGTTCGGGGTGACGGTCGCCTGGAAAGAGGACAAGACCGGGAACCTCGCCGTGTTGCATCTCCTCCCTTATTCTACTATTTTGAAACAGCTTTTCAGGAAAATCCGGTGACACTTCGGGCGTACGCAAAAGTCAACCTCGGTCTGCGCATACTCAACAAACGACCCGACGGATACCACGACATCGAAACAGTTTTTCACCGCATCAATCTCTTCGACACGCTCCGGGTTGAGCGCTCATCCAGACTTCTTCTCACCACGGAATCCGACGCCGTCCCTCACGATGAAACCAACCTGTGCCTTCGTGCGGCGAAGCTCCTGCAAGAGCACGAGCGCTCTTCTGCGGGAGCTGCAATCGCGCTGACGAAGCGCATCCCGGTCGGGGCCGGTCTTGGCGGCGGAAGCAGCGACGCCGCGGCAACCCTTCTGGCCTTGCGGGAACTCTGGAAAACCGGGACGTCGGACACCGCGCTCGGGAACATCGCGTCGTCCATTGGATCGGACGTTCCATTTTTCTTGATGGACCGGAGTGCCTATGCGACCGGTCGCGGAGAAATTCTTCAGCCCGCGGACGTTGACCTTCCGTTCTGGATCGTGGTGGTCACACCGCCCGTTTCCATTTCCACGGCATGGGCCTACGAAAAAGCCGACGGCGGTGGAAAACCGGCGTTCGGTCTTTCAAAGTTTATCACTTCTATTACGACGATGAGCGACGGCTCGCTCGAAAACGATTTTGAGCCGGCCGTTTTTCCGGAGCATCCGGAACTTCTCCTCCTGAAAAAAACGCTGCTGGAATCCGGCGCGCGGACTGCGCTCCTGAGCGGAAGCGGCTCCTCGGTTTTTGGCGTCTTCGACCGCGACGACCGGGCACGCGCAGCGGCTTCACGATTTTCCGGCGCGTATTCAGTCTCCCTGACCGAGCCGTCGTTCGAACCGGATTTGAGCCGGCACTGACGCTTGCGTATCCTCCTCCGGCGGGATGCAGCCGCCCTTGCCCTCATCCTCATCGCTTGTTGCGGCCACGTCTTCGGAGAACCGGCCTGCCTCGACCCGGCTGATACACTTCTCCATGGTGCGACGGACTCCCTCGCCCGGAGGCCGGTCGACTCCCTCGCGCACAGAGCCCCCGATTCGACCCGGCATGCCGACTCGCTTCAGATTCGATTCATTCCCGGCATTGGCCGCCTTTCCCCCGGAGAAGATTCATCCAGCCAAATGCACTCGTCCCGATTTATCTGGTCCGATGTCCAGGATGTCCCGGAGCTGCTCGACCTCGATGCGCGATTTTTCCTCCGAAGGTTGGGCGAAGCCGGAAAACCGGACCAACTGAACTTGCTGGGAGTCGATGGCCGCTCCGTCGGGATCCTGCTCGACGGGAGACCGATGAATGACCCGATCACCGGCACATACAATCTCGCGGACATGCCCCTCGAGTTCGTCGATCAGATTGAAACGGCCATGGACGGCGATGCCTTTCTCGGCGCTCCCGATGGACCGGCGGGAAGTCTGAACTTTGTCTCGAAGCAGTACAACACGCTTCGTCCGCAGACAAAGATCCGCTACGTTCAGGATCCGTTTGAAAGCCTCCTGACCGACGGCCTTTTCGCCCAGAACGTCGCCCGGAGTACAAATCTGATGGCGGCGTTTCAGCGACGTGTCTCGAACGGCCGCTTCCCGAACGCGGGATTGGACTCCTGGAACATCCGCTCCCGGTTGCGCTACGACCCTTCCGACCGCTGGAATATCGCGCTCAGCGATTTTTACACGAAAGCGCTCAATGGACTCAACGGCGGCATCGCAGTTTCACGATCGAGCTCCGAGTTTGACGAACTCACCGCATCGATGAATGATACCACGGCATCGTCAACGTTATACCGGCGGGACGTTACGCTGTCGTCGATCGCGGAAATATTTCCCGATACCACGTGGCTCACGCAGGCATCCATCTACTATTCGACGATTCGGCTCGAATACAATGACCCCGGCAGTCTTGCAGGAACCCACGACGTCCATCGCTCCTCCCTCACCGGAATCAGGATCCAACAGTCGGTCAACCCGGACTTCGTTTCCGCGACGGGAGTGTTCGAACGGGACGAACGCAAGGTCCTCGAAAGCCGTATGGTCGGACCAAGAGACGAGGCCGAAACCGACCTCTCAGGCCGGCTCGCCATCAATGCCGTTGACTTTTTCGTCCCCACCTTTTCAGGGCGGTTTGCCTCGACACGGGGTACATCCGCCGTTTCCTCCGGCGGCGAAATATCTGTCCGACCCTTGCCATCGATTTCCATCAATGCCGGACTTTCGAGCACCATCCGGTTTCCGACGATCCAGGAAATGTACTGGACCGATTCGACGGTGATGCGACCGTCACCCATCTCAAACGAGCGGCACGATGTCCTGTTCGCAGGGATGCAGTTCAATGCAGACTCCATGTTCACATGCAACGTGTCGGCATTTCAGCGGAAGATCGCGGACGCGATTGTTTTTGCTCCCACGACCACGGCATACGGAACTCCGGCGGCCGTTGTCCTCAATGTGGCGACCGTCCGCATCCAGGGCGTCTCGGCCTCCGCCGCATTGAGTCTGGGACCGTTTACTCTTTCCGAATCATGCACCTACCTCGATTACCGGGAAGCCGACACCACGAAATCACTCTTCCCGAAAATTCAAACAACGACGGAACTGCGATATCACAACATTCTGCTCTCGAATGCGCTGGAGATGAACGTGGGGCTGCGCGTCCGGTTTGTCGACCGCGAACGCGGCATGATGTACCTCCCTCAGGAATTTATCTACACGGAAAACATGCAGTCGGAGCTCGGGGGCTTCACAACGTTCGATCTCTACGGGACATTCACGCTCGGCAGTGTCTACGTCACGCTTTCGTGGCAGAATATTTCCGATGCGGACTATCTGTTAACGGCCGTGTATCCCATGCCGGGCCGGCTGGTGCGGCTTGGCATCAATTGGTTGTTTCTCGATTGATGCCACGATGAGAACGGTTGTGACGGTGTTTGGGAGTTCGAGGCCGACGGAGGGGGGTGCCGAATATGCGGCTGCGTTCGAGTTGGGGAAAGAACTCGGCCTGCGCGGCTATGACCTCTGCAACGGGGGATACGGTGGAACCATGGAAGCCTCGGCGCGCGGAGCGCGTGAGAGTCACGCGGCTGCGATCGGCGTGACGTGCGATTATTTTTCACGCAAACCGAATCGCTGGATCGACAAGGAAGTGCGCGTGCCGACTTTTGCCGACCGCCTCCTCAAGCTCGTGGAGCTTGGAGATGCCTACGCGATCCTGCCGGGGGGAACCGGGACACTGCTTGAGCTGGCATCGGTCTGGGAGTTCACGAACAAAGGCCTGCTCCGCAAGAAGCCGGTTGTGATCGTCGGAAAATTCTGGCAGCGCGTCGCGGAGACGATGGCGGAGGAACTGCGTTCGGAGGGATTGGACGACATGGCGGGGCTCGTCCACCAGGAAGAATCACCGGCCGCAGCTGCGGCCTACCTCCACCGCCGCCTCTTATCCGGACTTTGAGCCGTCCACAGCCGATTCAATTGCCCCCATCATGAGCGAGGCGCACTCGTCCCAGCTGAATGTCCGGGCGAACGCAAGCGCCCCAGCCGCCAGCCGGTCGCGAAAAATTCCATCCCTCAGAACGAGGAGGATCTTCTGTGCGAGCTGTTCGATATTGCCGTACTCGTACAGGAGCCCGGTCTTCTCGTCCAGCACTGAATCCCGCAACCCGGGCACGTCGCTCGCGATCACCGGTACACCGCAGGCATTTGACTCGGTGACCGTGAGTCCCCATCCCTCCTTCGCGGACGTGTTGACAACGACATTCATCTGATTCAACAGTCTGACGGTCTCCGACCCCGGCAGGTATCCGGTAAAGCGAACCGCATGCGAAAGCCCGAGCGTGGAAGCGTGCTTGCGGAGCGACGGCAGGGCGTCGCCGTCACCGATAACCACGAGGCGAGCCCCGGGGATTTCCTGGTGGACGATGCTGAAAGCATTGAGCAGGTGGTCGACACTTTTGTACTTCTTTATTCGACCGAGATAACCCACCTGGGGCGCGTCGGGTCGAGGGACGTCCACCTGCCTGTAAAGCGCGTGGTCGACCGCGATCCTGACGTCGTGAATCCGTTCGCGTGAGAACCCGTGGGATACGAGCTCCTGTCGCGTGCTTTCGGAGATCACCGCCATCGTTGTCTTCCGGTAGACTGAAAGAGCAAGGCGCTCGGCACCGTAGACGTACAAAGCGGCCGGCGGAGTCGCCTCGCGAAAGATCGTCGTGCCGAAGAGATGAAGGACCATCGCGAGGATCGGCGGCCGTACGTACAGGGGAGTGTAGAACGGTATTTTATTGATGTCGTCGACGACGACGTCGTACCCGCGGCGGGATAGCCGGGTGCGATAGTAATAAGGAACAACGGCGTTGAACAGATTGCGGTTTCCGCGCCGGATGATCTGGATCCCGTCAAGAATTTCTTCTGATGGAAGTCCCTCCGATGCACAGCAGAAGAGCGTGACCGAGTTTCCCCGCCCGGCAATCCGCCGAAAAATTTCATGGAGGTGCACCTCGGCTCCCCCCGCGAGCGGGTTCTTAATGTCCTGCCAGTTCAGGACGAGGATCTTCATGAAGAGGAAGGGCCCTTCTTACTTTCTTCCGACCACGCCGATCGAGATGCCGGTGTAGAGCGGAAGTCGGGTCTGCGCAAAAGCGCTCCGCACCCGGGAGCGAAGGCGCGCAACCACGCCGGAAGTCGGCGGATAGAGGGGAAGCGTAATGCCAACGGGCTTGAGGAACTCCCGGGTCGCACGGTAGGCAAAGCTGGGAACCATCCACTCGCCGTACTCATGCACGGGAGTCAGGCCGAGATTCTTCATCACGTGCCGCAATTCACGGACGGAGAACGAGCGTTCCCATCCGGCAAACCACCGGTTCAGAGCGATGAGGAGGTGTTTGACGACGGTGTACGAGTGATACCGCTGGGGGACGTCGACGAGGAGAAGCCCGCCCGGCTTCAGGACGCGGATGTTTTCCCTGAGGAGCCGCTCGGCGACCGGCTTCTTAAAGTGCTCCAACAGCCCCTGGTGAAAGACCACATCGAACGTGGAATCCCGGAACGGCAAAAGGAACGTGTCGCCGCCGACGATCCAGACGGGAATGCCGTTCTCCTCGGAGAGCCGTTTGAGAATCAGCAGCGAGTTTTCCGCGTAGTCAAGCTGGCAAACGCGCGCCCCTTGCTCCGCGAGCGGGAAGCTGTCGCGCCCCGTGCCGGCACCGATTTCGAGTATCGTCTTCCCCTGGAGCGCCGTGACCGCCCGCAGATTCCGCGCCACGCGGTCTGCGTTCGAGTAAACCTCCTCAGTCTTCTGTTTCCTTTCCCAAAATGTTTCCCAGTTCGCGCGTCGAGATTCACGCTCACCGAGGAGTTTCATTGCGGCTTGCCCTGCGTCGCCGGATTCGCCCCCTTCGTCGTATCAATGTTCGCCCGTAAACTCGTGATAAACTCATCGATCCCCGGCTGCGTGCCATACGTCGCCTTAATGGTCCCGAGCAGATCCTCCGCCTCCTTGCGCTGTCCGGTGTTCGCATACGCATAGAAGAGGATAAGGTAGGGATTGAATTGATTCAGCGGTTCAGCGACACCCTTGTCCACCAGGGGCTTGACTTGCTGGATCACGACGTCCGATAGTTCCTTGAAGCGCTCCGTATTTCCTGCCATCCGATAGTAGTTCGACACATCAAACGCGACGCGATAGTCCATCGGAATCACGCGGCGCGGGACCTCCTGCTCCATCCGGTCCAGGACCACCGACGCCCGCTGGGGTTGATTCAGAACCTGGGCATAATAGACCGCGAGCGAGAGAAAAAGATTCCGGTAGTTCGAAGTGATGAGTTTCCGCGTGTCTTCATCGTAGTACGTCGTGCTGTCCTGAAGTCCGCGCCACAAGAAACCGAACGCGGGCGTTTTCGACGGATCCTTGACGTCTGTAAAGAGGTGCGCCGCGATGGCGTGGTCGTCCAGGTCCGACCACCAGTACTGGCTTTTCTGCGGCACGAGCTTGAAGGCAAGGCCCGTCATGCGCATGTACTCTCTCAGCCCGATCTTCCCGTCGTCGGAGACCGTCATCGCAAAGTAGATCGGGCGGCGCCAGCCATTCGTGCGGATGATGTCGTAGACCATGTAGTCCTGGACACGCAGCGCCTTCACATTTCCAAATTCCATCGTGTTCGGCATCAGGAAGCGCAAAACGCCGCTGTTCGTGATTGACGTGTCGAGGGATTTCGCGGTTCCTTCCGCGGTGTACTGCTGGACGAGCTCCTCCGGCACCGGAAGCTCGATGATGCGCGGTTCGTACTGGAATGGCTGCATCCGGTCGATCTGGGCATCCGACGTGCTGATCGGAACTTTCTTCGCTCCGTGGGGTTGCTCGTTCTTTAACTGTTTGATGTACCACGGCGTATTCACGAGACTGAGGTTGACGATGCGAATATCCGTCCGTATCCCCTCAACGTCCTGGAGATACCAGAGAGGAAATGTATCGTTGTCCCCGTTCGTAAACAGGATCGCATCCTGCTCGCAACTCTGGAGCAGGTTGTAGGAGTAGTCCCACGGGACGTAGTCTCCGGTTCGATTTGCCTGGTGATACGTCACGCGGCACATGTTGACCGGAACGAAGACGAACGCAAATGCCACGACTCCATACCCGACGGCCTTTGCCGTTTGCGGCGACGCGATTCTCTCCTTGAGCCAGTCAACGACGCCGAGCACACCAATGCCGATCCAGACGGAGAAGATGAGATAGGAGCCGACGTAGAAATAATCGCGTTCCCGCGGCTGGGGATCCTGCATATTGAAGTACACGACGAGCGCAAGGCCCATGACGATAAACAGGGAACCCGCGACAAACGCCATCTGCCACTGCTTGCGCCAGTGCCAGAGAGCGCCGATGATTCCAAAGATCAGCGGGATCGCATAGAAATCGTTGAAGTTCACCCCCGCGTCTTTTTCGTCCCCGGCCACCCCGACATAATTCCAGAGATGATAGCGCAGATACATGTGGTAGAATTGATACCGGAGGAAGTAGTCCCAGTCGCTTGAGTACTGGTCGGCAATCGCTTTCTTCTCCGGGTCCGGATCCCACCGTCGCTTCAAGAGCGGGGAACTGCCGTACTGTTCGCGGTTCAGATACGAGACAAGGCGCGCCATCGTGCTCGGGTCGTTTTCGTTCATCGGGGGGTGAGCGTTCGCACGAATGTAGACCATCGCATACGTCGAGAACCCGACCACGATGAGCACAAAGGAAAGGAGCGCCACGTTCGCATACCGGAGCATTTTCTTCTGGGTGTAGTAAATGCCGTAGATCGCCCCGACAAACAGGACGATGGGGATGTAGGTAAACACATCGCTGTAGACCCCGTTGACCTCACCGTCCAGCATCGACGGCAGCCACTTGACAACGCCGGGATATACCACGAAAAAAACGATGATTGCGACAACCGTAAACTTTGCGAACGAAGGAAAGCTGAATTCATAGAAGCGGAAGTAAACCATGAGGAGGACGAAGAAGAGGGCAAGGATTGCCAGGAGGTGCACGCCGACGGCCAGTCCCATGAGGTAGGCGATGCCCAGGAGGTACACGTCGCTCCCTTCGGTATCTGCGCGCTCATACCATCGCAGCGAGAGCCAGATCACCGACGCGACAAAAAGCATGCTGAGCCCGTAGACCTCCGCCTCGACGGCATTAAACCAAAATGTGGCGTTGAACGCGAGGGAGAGAGCGCCAATCGCCGCGGAGCCAAACACGAGAAAACGGTCGTAGGGCGATTCCGGCGTGCCCCGGAACATGACGACGAACCGGACGATCGTCAGATAGACAAAGAAGATCGTCGCCGCGCTTGCAAAAGCCGAAATGAGATGCATGCGCACGGCGATATCGTGAACATAGGGCACGATGCAGACCAGGCGCGCGATGAGAAGAAAAAGCGGGGCACCCGGAGGGTGGGGTACCTGGAGCGTGAACGCCGCGGCGCAGAATTCACCGACATCCCAGAACACGACGGTCGGCGAAACCGTTTTAACGAAAACAGCGGCGGAAACGAGGAAAACCCCCAACGCGACGAGGTAATTGGCTTTTCGATACTCCATTCTATCCTCTTCTATTCTCGGTTCGAAAAAATCTGACAAATGTATGATGAATTGGTTTGAACTGCAAGGAACATCAGAGAGCGAGCGAAGTACAGATCTCGTCGCACAAGGGATAACCTTTCGACGTGAGGCGCACCACTTCTCCCTCCGCGCGCGCGAATCCTTCCCCGATGAGGCGTTCGAATGCGGCGCGGCACTCGCTCCGTTTCTCGCGGGGAATCGCACCGAGAACCGACTGAAGTTTCACCCCTTCGCCGCGGAGCCCCAGAAAGACCATCTCTTCGACCATTTGAGATGAGGTCAACCTCTCTTCGCCCGCAATCGGAAGCGCTCCGCGTGCAATCCGGTGATGATATTCCGAGAGGTTGGCAATGTTCCACCAGCGCCGGGCATCCCAGAACGAGTGCGCCGATGGACCGAACCCCAGGTACTCACCGTGATTCCAGTAATTGGCGTTGTGACGCGACCGAAATCCCGGGAGCGCAAAATTGGAAACCTCATACTGCTCATAACCGTGGCGCGTCAGGAAGTCGATCGTCATCTCGTACATCCGCGCATCGTCCTCTCCATTCAGCGGGACGACCTGCTTCGACTCCACCAAGCGCTTCAGCGGCGTGTTGGGCTCAACGATAAGACTGTAGCAGGAGATGTGATTCGGAGCGAGCTCGAGCGCCTGTTCCAGGTTCGACGCCCAGCGTTCTTGCGCCTGGCCCGGCAGCGAAAAGATAAGGTCGATGCTGATATTGTCGAAGCCCGCACTACGGGCATTCTTCACGCACTCCCGGGCCTGACGACCGTCATGGATGCGCGTCAGAAAACGGAGCTCGTCCTCGTGGAAGGACTGGATTCCAATACTGAGCCGGTTTATCCCCGACTCCCGGAATGCTTCGAGCTTTGCCGGGTCGACGGTTCCCGGATTGGTCTCAAGCGTAATCTCCGCGGCAGGGTCGACGCGAAAGAACGAACGCGTCCAGTTGATAATCGACGCAACCGCGTCCTTGGACAGAAGCGACGGCGTTCCGCCTCCGAAAAAAATCGTGTCAAACAACCCGTCATATTGTTTCCCCGCACCAACGATCCGCACCTCGCTCTCGAGAGCCGTCACGAAACCGCCGATCAGGTCGTCCTGCGATGCTTTTCCTCCCGAAGGTGCGAGCGAATAAAAATCGCAATAGATGCATTTTTGCTCGCAGAAAGGAATGTGGAAATACAGGCCGGGCATTGCGGTGTCTCCGTTAACGAAGGATCGTTCCGACGCGATTCCAGCGTATGGTGTGGATCTTGTCCGAAACCGACGTGACCGGTACGTCCGGGTCCCACGACCAATAGACGAACAGCGCTTCACCGATGATCCGGTCGTCGGACACGAAACCCCAGTACCGGCTGTCGAGACTGTTGTCTCTGTTATCTCCCAGCATGAAGAAGTAGTCCCGTTGGACGACATATTCCCGTTGCGGCTTGGCGTCGATCATCACGCCGCCGGGCGCCAGCGTCACGTCGTGCCCTTCCCGCCTGACCAGCATTCCCCAGGTCGGAAGGTTTGACGCGTCGAGCTGCACGTGCTCCCCCTTGCGCGGAACGATGACGGGGCCGTAATTGACGTCCGAGTATCCCGACCCTTCCGGAAAGATCTGGTAGCTCTTGTGCCACGGTCCATCCCGATGGCTCGGCCGGATGGACTCGGCGGGGAACGGGATCGGGCTGGAGTTCACCGTCAGCACGCCGTTCACGATGCGCACGGTATCCCCGGGCAATCCAACGCATCGCTTGACGTAATCGGACGGCTCCGCGGGACGGACCTCATCGCGGTTTCCCGGAAAATCGAAGACGACGATGTCGCCGCGATGGACGGAGCGGAACGTCGGGATGATGAAGGAGGGAATCGAAGCGTCGGTCAGCGGAAAATATCTCGGACTCCGCAATCCGTACGCAAGTTTATTGACAAGCAGGAAGTCCCCGACGCGCAACGTATTCTCCATCGAACCGGATGGTATTCGGTATGCTTCGACGACAAAGATCTTCAGGGCGATCGCGATCAGGAGGGTGATGAGGACCGTGCGGCCGTATTCCGTCACGAGCGGGACGATTGTTTTCCATCCCGGCGTCGGTTCTCCGCCCGTGCGTTGACCGGCCGGCTCTTGAGGACGGCTTTCGTTCATCGAACGAGCGACCCGAGGCGTCCCCAGCGGATCGAACCAAGGCGGCTGAAGACATTATAGAGCGGAATTTCGGTGTTCCAGGACCAATAGACGATCATCGGCGTCCCGACGAGGTTTTCCTTCGGGATGAATCCCCAGAATCTGCTGTCGAGACTGTTGTCCCGGTGGTCTCCCATCCCGAACAGATAGTCTCGCCCGACGGTGTACTCCGGCGTCGGTTTGCCGTCGACAAGAACGGTCTCACCGGAAAGTGAGGTCGTGTGGCCTTCGCGACGAATGAATACTTCCCATCCCTCATAATTCTTCCAGCTTAAAGGAATCTTCATTCCCTTCCAGGGAACGACCAGAGGGCCGTAATTGTCCTCATTCCACGGCTCGCCCGCGGGGAAGATCCGGTCGTCGGGTTGCGAAGGCGGGTACCCCCATTGATGGTCGAATTTTACGTTCCGCGGGAGGGGCGCAATCTCGCCGTTGACGTAGAGTGCCCGGTCCTTGACCTGAATCGTATCGCCCGAGACGCCCACGCATCGCTTCAAATAGAATTGGAACTCCGCGGGGTTCACTTCTTCTCTCATTCCCGGAAAGACAAAGACGATGACATCGCCGCGGTGCACATCACGGAGAGCGGGAATCCGGAAGTACGGAAGGCGGACATTCGTGAACGGGATATTCCGCGGCGACGTGCCTCCGAATATGAACTTGTTGACAAACAGGAGCTCTCCGGTGAGAACTTCGTTTTCCATCGACCCGGTCGGAACGAGGAACGACGCGAGAAGAAAGTTATTAATGACGAGGAACATTCCCAGGACAATCCCGACCTCCTTCAGGAAGGAGAGGATTTTCGCCCTGATCGTCTGTATCGTAGCCGGTTGAGCGGCGTTCGCCTGTTTGGTCATGCAACCTCCCTGTTCATCGGTCAATCCTCCATCGAAAGTACGGCAAGGAATGCCTCCTGCGGGATCTCCACTCGTCCCACCTGTTTCATTCTTTTTTTCCCTTCCTTCTGCTTTTCAAGAAGTTTGCGCTTCCGCGTGATATCGCCTCCGTAGCACTTGGCCAGCACATTCTTCCGCATCGCGCTCAGCGTTTCGCGCGCTATCACCTTGCTGCCGATCGCCGCCTGGATCGCGACCTCGAACATTTGACGCGGGATGAGCTCGCGAAGTTTCGCGCAGAGTTTTCTTCCCCAATCGTACGCTTTCGCGCGGTGGACGATCGTCGACAGGGCATCGACCGGCTCGCTGTTGAGCAGGATGTCGAGCTTGACGAGCTGCGATTGGCGGTACTCGAGGAAGTCGTAATCGAGCGACGCATAGCCCCTCGACAGCGACTTGAGCTTGTCGTAGAAATCGAAAATGATCTCCGCGAGCGGGAGTTCGTACTGGATGTCCACCCGCTCGGGACTCAGGTAGTTGGTATTCCGATGCACGCCCCGCCGGTCCATGCAGAGTTTCATGATGCCGCCGATGTATTCCGTCGGTGCGATCACCTGCGCCTTGACGAACGGCTCTTCGACAAACTCGATGCTCCCCGCCTCGGGCATCAGCGCGGGGTTGTCCACGAGGACAACGTCCCTGTTGGTCTTCGTCACCCGGTATTCGACGTTCGGGACGGTGTTGATGAGCGATTGGTTGTACTCACGCTCCAACCTCTCTCGAACAATCTCCATGTGCAGCAGGCCGAGAAACCCCGCACGGAATCCGAAGCCGAGGGCGAGCGATGTCTCCGGCTCGAATGCGAGCGACGAATCGTTGAGCCGCAGTTTTTCGAGCGCCTCCCGCAGTTCGGCAAAGTCGTCGCTGTTCGACGGATACAACCCGCTGAACACCATCGGCTTGGCCTCTTTGTAGCCGGGCAGCGCGGCTGCCGCGGGATTGGCCACCGTCGTGATCGTATCCCCCACTTTTGTATCATGAACATCCCTGACGCTGGCGATCACATACCCGACATCCCCTGCCGAAATCGACCCGCTCCGCTTGCGGTTCATTTCGAGGATCCCGACTTCGTCCGCCTGGAATTCCTTCCCGTTGGAGAAAAATCGGATCCTGTCCCGTTCCACGAGTGTCCCGTCGAACACGCGGACATACGCGACCGCTCCCCGATACTCGTCGAAGACCGAATCGAAGATCAGGGCGCGCAGAGGACCGTCCGGATTTCCTGCGGGGGCGGGGATCCGATGGACGATCGCTTCGAGCACGTCGTCCGTGCCCACTCCCGACTTTGCGCTCCCGAGAATAATTTCATCCTCCCTGCATCCGATAAGGTCCGTCACCTGCTTCTTCACCGTTTCGATCATCGTTTTGGCGCTCGGGAGGTCGATCTTGTTGATGAAAGGGATGATCTCAAGCCCTGCGTCGATCGCGAGATACAGGTTGGAGATGGTTTGCGCTTCCACTCCCTGCGTCGCATCGACGACGAGAACCGCTCCCTCGCACGCCGCAAGCGACCGCGAGACTTCATACGTGAAATCGACGTGCCCCGGCGTATCGATAAGATTGAGCGTGTACTCCTGCCCGGCCTTGTCCTTGTATCGAAGTTGAATCGCGTGGAGTTTGATCGTAATTCCGCGCTCCTGCTCCAAATCCATGTCGTCGAGCATCTGCTTCGTCAGGTCCCGGGCAGCGACCGCCCCGGTCCGCTCCAGAAGACGGTCGGCGAGGGTCGACTTCCCGTGGTCGATGTGTGCAATGATGCAGAAATTGCGGAGGTTCTTCATTCAAAGATATTTCTGAAATGAAACGACAAAGAGTAAAGAATGGATGAAGCAGGAAAGCCCACTCTTTACTCCTCTGTTCATTCAAATATAGCTGGATTTGCATGGAAGAGCAAGGAGAGTGGTCAGGAGCGGATTGACTATGAGATGGAGGGTTGATTCATTCGCAATTTCGTGCAACTTTTCATCTGTCATGAAGAGATTCCAGAGTTGCAAATGAAGATCGTCCTCGCCGGCGGCAGCGGATTCCTCGGGACCGCTCTGACCCACCGTCTTATTCGCGCGAACCACCATGTCGTTCTCCTGAGCCGAAGTCCCGAACGCATTCGGCCCGCGTTCCCTCCGACCGTGGAATTTGAACGATGGGACGCTTCATCGGTTGGCGATTGGAAGTTTCGTCTTGAAGGCGCCGACGCAGTCGTCAATCTGACGGGAGAGTCGATTGCTTCCCGACGTTGGACGGTTCGACAGAAGGAATTGATCATGTCGAGCCGACTGAATGCCACCGAAGCGATTGTTTCCGGAATGCGTCAGACCCGCCGGAGGCCCGGCACCTTGATCAACGCGTCGGCGGTGGGAATCTATGGAAACCAGGGGGACGCGCGGTTGACGGAGGAGAGTCTTGCGGGAGACGATTTCCTGGCGCGGGTGTGCGAACGCTGGGAGCGTGCGGCGCAAATCGCAGAGGCGGATGGGGTGCGCGTCGCGCTCATTCGCACGGGGATTGTGCTCGATAAGGACCACGGAGCGCTCGAGAAATTGCTCATCCCGTTCCGGCTCTTCGCCGGCGGGCCTCTCGGAATCGGAAATCAGTGGTTCCCGTGGGTGCATCTCGCCGACGAGCTTGGCGCAATCATCTTCGCGCTTGAGACTCCCGCCGTCCGCGGACCGATCAACGTCGCCTCGCCGCACGCCGTTCGCCTGTCGGAGTTTTGTCGGACGCTCGGCCGTACGCTCCATCGCCCATCATGGGCTCCCGTCCCCGCGTTCATCCTTCGTACGATCCTGGGAGAGATGGCAGACGGCTTGTTGCTGACGAGTCAGAGGGTCGTGCCGAAGAAGTTGCTCGAGCTCGGCTATGCTTTCAAGTACGAGCGGCTGGAAACCGCTTTGGCGGACTTGTTTCCTGCGGAAAAAATTTCTACCGGCGCACCGGACGGGTGACCGATTCCATCGGGATGCGCAGAGTCAGCTTCGAGGAACCGCCGAGATCGCCCGACACATCGAAGCTGTACAAGCTCGCTCCGACATAGGCGTCGATGATATTGACGAGGTAGGTGAGGACAAAGTAGATGGCAAATCGGTCACGCTCGTCGCGATAGAAATCCCGCACTCCAAGCAGAGCCGGATCGCCCTGGTGATTCAGCGTATCGGCCGCAAGCGATTCCGAGAATGCATGCTGGTAGTCGTGGTAGCTGCGATTTTCGTCCCGGTACACGCCCGCAAAATAGTAGCCGAACCCCCAGAAGATCGGAATCGTCCAGTAACGCTCCGCGTACACCTGCCCGGCTCCCGGAAGGACGGCTGAAAGGAGAGCGGCCAGTCCGGGGGATTTCGCATTTTCCTCTTTCGCGGGTTTAATGGTTCCCCCTCTCAATTCCAGAGTATCGGGGGACGATGGGGAGAAGTCAACAAACGAAAGAGCTTCCGTCCTTACGATGAGCGACCGGGAAATTCGCAGCTGGGCAGATGCAAGCGAGAGGGATGATGCGCAGAGGAACAAGGCGGCAACAAGGCGAGCCGTCGCGCCGGGGCTCGGGTTCATCCGGTTGGTCCCGCGGTTGTCAGCGATCTACAACCGCAACGGCTTCGATTTCCACACGGGCGTCCCGCGGGAGCCTCGCGACCTCCACGGTGCTCCGCGCCGGAGCGGAAGCCGAAAAAAATTCGCCGTACACTTCGTTCATCGCGGCGAATTCATTCATGTCTTTCAGGAACACCGTCGTCTTGAAGACCGCGGAGAGCGCCACTCCTCCGGCCTTCAAAATCTCTTCCACGTTTTTGATCGCCTGCCGGGTCTGCTCTTTGATGCCACCTTCGACGAACTTTCCCGTCGCAGGGTCGATCGCAACCTGTCCCGCGGTGTAGAGATACTTCCCGTCGACGAGCATTGCCTGGCTGTAGGGGCCGATGGGTGACGGTGCTTTGTCTGTTAGAATTTTCTTGAGAGGCATAGGTCGCGTTCCTTCATGTGAGCGGACGGAGGATGTTCACCGGCGTGAACGCGCTCAGCGTTTCTTTGCGCCGGCATAAATGACGTCGAGCAGCCGGTCGAGATCGTCGAGCGAGTAATACTCCAGTACGATTTCCCCTTTCCCGCCCCCCTTCGTGCGCACGGTGACTTTTGTGCCGAGCGCGTGACGCAGTTTCTCCTCGACGTTCTGAATGTTCGACGATTTTGACGCCGCCCGCTTCCCGGACTTTGATGCCGGTTTTCCGCTTCCGCGGGAGAGGTCCTCAATGCGTCGGACCGAGAGTCCTTCGTCGACGATCCTGTCGTACAGCCGCAGTTGCAGTTTTTCATTCTGGATCGTGATGAGCGACCGGGCGTGTCCCATCGAAACTTTCCCCTTCCTCACCCCCTCCTGGATCTTTTCCGGCAGCTTGAGAAGCCGCAGAAAATTCGTGACCGTCGTCCGGTCCTTCCCCACCTTCTGCGCGACATCCTCCTGCGTCAGCCGGCACTCGGTCATGAGTCGCTGGTAGGCCTGGGCGATCTCGATCGGGTTCAGGTGCTCGCGCTGGATATTCTCGATGAGCGCGAGTTCCAACATCTCCTCGTCGCTCCGGACTTCGATGATGTATGCCGGTATCTGGCGGAGTTTCGCCCGCTGGACGGCGCGCAATCGACGCTCGCCGGAGATCAGCTGATACACGTCTCCGAGTCGCCGCACCGTGATCGGCTGGACGATCCCCTTCTCGAGAATGGACCGCGTCAGCTCTTCGAGTGATTCCTCGTCGAAGTCGCTTCGGGGCTGGAACGGGTTCGACTGGATCTTCTCGACTTCGATGCTCGCAATGATCCCCATCTCTCCCGTGTCGCGTCCGGCGGATTCGGTGACGCTGACTTCCATCCGCGGACCTCTGGGAATGAGGGCGCTCAGACCGCGCCCCAGGACGGATTTCTTGGGATTGTCCATGGTCAAAGTTCCGGCTCCGTTTGGGAGTGCGTGAATGAAACGGCGGTGAACAACTTGTGATTTTCCATAACTTCCTTCGCAAGCTCCATGTAGTTTCGCGTCCCGGAGCAAACGGCGTCGTAGAGCACGATCGGTTTTCCGAAGCTCGGCGCTTCGCTCAGCCGGATGTTGCGCGAGACGATCGTCTTGAACACCTTGTCGCCGAAATATTTCCTGACTTCTTCCAGAATCTGGTTGGAGAGCCGAAGACGCGAATCGAACATCGTCAGCAATACCCCTTCGATATCCAGGTTCGGATTGAGCGTCTTCTTCACCATGTTGATGGTGCTGAAAAGCTGTCCGAGCCCCTCAAGCGCAAAATACTCGCACTGGACCGGGATGAGGACTGAGTCGGCGGCCGTGAGGGCGTTGAGGGTCAGCAAGCCGAGGGACGGAGGACAATCGATCACAAGAAAATCGTAGCGATCCTTGACCGGTTCGAGGGCCCGGGCGAGGAGGCGCTCGCGGTTTTCAAAATCCACGAGCTCGATTTCGGCCCCGACGAGGTTGATGGTGGACGGAAGGACGGAAAGTCCGGTCATTTGCGCGTCGACGATCGCTTCCCGCGCCGCGATATTACCGACGATGACCTCGTAGATCGATTTGCCGTCGACCGCCGTGACGCCCACGCCGCTCGTCGCGTTCGCCTGCGGGTCGGAATCGACGAGCAGGACCCTCTTCTCCGCGACGGCGAGCGATGCGGCAAGATTAATGGCCGTCGTCGTCTTCCCGACGCCCCCTTTTTGATTCGCTATGACGATGACCTTGGCTGCCATGGTCCGGGTCAATCCACAACGCTCATCGCCGTCGCCGCCGCGATCGCCAGCAATGCGCAGGCGATTGTTCGCCGCAGGAGGATGCGGTACGATTCCCACCATCCCCCAAAATGTTCGTTCCCCGTTTCCAGTTTTTCAAGGACCCGCTTCATCTGCCAGGAAAATAATCCGACCGCGAGAAACGACAGCTGTTTGACCGCAAGCAACCGCGGCCAGAGCGTCGCGTAATCCCCCCAATGAAATCGGGGACTCAGGAGCATCAGGAGGATGCCCGTGAAGATCATCGACCAGAGGGAAGACCAGACGAGAGGAAGGAATCGACGGTGTGCCGCGATCGAGAGGGGAGCGCGCGTCTCCCGCTCATGCTCGGCAACAGGAATGAAAACGCTATTCAGGTAGATGAGGCCTCCAAACCAGACGACGGTCGAAACCACGTGCACCACAAGACATGCCCATCGGATGAAATTCATCGGCTGTGGAACGTACGAAAAAGAATGCTCTTTTTCAGGCGGCTCCGGGGAGCGGCACCTCGAAACGGTCACCCGCCGTGAGCTCGTATCCCCTCAGGAATTCTTCCGCCGAGAGTCTCTTCTTCCCCTCCTGCTGAATTTCCAGGATCGAGATGCAACCGTCCGCCGACTGCACGACCAGATCTTTTTCGCCTGCGGCGACGACCGTCCCCGGAGGCGCCGGCCCCCGACCACCGCCGCCGGGCATGACGGCCGTCCGGTATACGCGCAGGAGTTTTCCGGCATGCCTGGTCCACGCGCACGGTACAGGAGACAAGCCGCGGACGAAATTATGAATCTCTCGTGCGCTCTTCGCCCAATCGATCGAACAATGCTCCCGAAAAATCTTCGGCGCGGCGGAAGCCAGACGGTCATCCTGCATCCGCGTCTGAACTTGTCCCCGCTCGATCAGTCTCACACTTTGAAGGACGATTTCCGCCCCCACTTCGGCGAGCTTGTCGTGCAAATCCCCGGCAGTCTCATCCGGCCCAATCCGCACGCGCGCCTGCAGGATGACAGATCCGGTGTCGACCCGTTCCTGAAGAAAGAATGTCGTAACGCCTGTTTCGGTTTCGCCGTTGATAATGGCCCAGTTGATCGGCGCTGCACCGCGATATCGCGGAAGGAGGGATGCATGAAGGTTGATGGAACCGCGCGACGGGATGGTAAACAGCTCCCGGGGGAGAATGCGAAATGCAACGACGACGATGAGGTCGGGCGCGAGATTCCGGACGGCGGAAAGAAAAAGCGGATCCTTCAACTCCCCGGGTTGGAGGAGCGGGATATTTTTTTTCAGACAGAAGTTCTTGACCGGGGTGAACGAGACTTCGCGTCCCCTGCCGCGCGGTTTGTCTGGAGCGGTGACGACAGCCGGAATGTCGTACGATTGTTCGAGAAGGGTTGAAAGGGTTGGAATGGCAAAATCCGGCGTTCCCATAAAGAGGATGCGCATCGCAATGGTCACACCTCCACGCCGTTGACGACCGGATAGCTCGTTTCGACTTCGCCTTTCTTGATCTTGCGGAGCTGCGGCTTGAGGGTGTTCCGCACGGGCCGCGGAATTCGGTCAATGAACAATACGCCGTTGATATGGTCGATTTCGTGGAGGGCGACGCGGGCGAGAATTCCGTCCATGAGCAATTCCTGCTCGCGAAAGTCCGCATCCCGGAACCGGACGCGGACTTTTCCCGCACGTTCCACGTCGGCCCGTACTTCGGGAATGCTCAAACACCCCTCTTCCATCGACCACGTGCCCTCCTCTCCGACGACCTCCGGATTGATGAGCACCAACGTTCGCGGAAGCTCAGGAGACGTCTTCTTCGCAGGGTCGACCTCTTCTCCTTCTTCCTTCGGCTCGGTTTCTGTAATGTCGATGACGATGACCCGGCGCAAATCCCCCACCTGCGTCGCGGCGAGGCCGATGCCGTTCGCACTGCGCATGGTTTCGAACATGTCGTAGATGAGCTTCACGACCGAATCGTCAAGCGAACGGACCGGCTTTGCCTTTGCACGCAAAGCGTCGGAGCCAAAAAGGTGTATGGGGAGTACGGACATGGTCGTCAAGGGGCCTGATGGAACGCGATTATCAGGATGGGAATTTAAGAACGAAGCGCCTTCAAATCAACCGAGTCACTCAATGACACGGCGCGCCCCGTCGTAACGGCTTTTGTAATACGTACTTTCGAGCGACGAGATGGTGACGCCCAGGGAAACGCTCGCGTGGGCAAAGAGGTCATCTCCAAGATAGATGCCCACGTGCGAAGCCGAAGTCCCGGTCGTGTTGAAGAAAATCAGGTCGCCGAACTTCAAATCCTTCAGGTCGACCGGCACCCCGGTTTTCGACTGTTCCGATGCCGAACGCGGAAGGGATTTGCCGACGGCATTCTTATAGACAACCATCGTATAGCCCGAGCAATCCATCCCCTTCTCGTCCGACCCACCGAGCTCGTAGGGCACTCCCATGTACTTCGAAATCTCGCGCATCATGCGGCTCTGGTCGAGCGGCTTGATCGAGGTATTTTTCTCCCGTCGAAAATCCCGCGTACCCGCCTTGATGCGCTCGATCTCGGTCGGCTCAACCTTCTTGTCGTCCTCCTTCCGTTCCTCTTCGGCCTCGGAAGAAAAGCGCGCAGAGGTTTTTTTCTCCGGCCGCTCCCCGGAAGGTGGCTTCTCGTTTGTCGCATACCGCGGAGACGAGGAACCGCATCCCGAGATGAGAATGGAAACGAGGGTAAGGAGGAGAATGGTGACGGCAGGTTTCATCGGGCCCGAGGGAGCTTCGATGATGTGCCTCCGGATTATTTCAGCCCAGGTACGCCCGCAACGCCTTGCTCCGCGATGCGTGGCGCAGCCGGCGGATCGCTTTTTCTTTGATCTGCCGGACCCGCTCGCGGGTCAGGTTGAATTTCTCGCCGATTTCTTCGAGCGTCAGCGAGTGTTCCTGCTCCAGGCCGAAGTACAATTTGATGACCTGCGCCTCCCGCTCGCTCAGCGTGTGCAGCGCCCGGCGCACTTCTTCCCTCAAGGATTCCTCCATCAGCGTCGAGTCGGGAGCCGGCTGCCGCTGGTCCTGAATCACATCCAGCAGGCGATTGTCCTCGCCTTGCGCGAACGGCGCATCCATCGACAGATGGCGGCCGGAAATCTTGAGGGTGTCGGAAACCTCGAAGAGCGACATGTCCAACTCTTCGGCCAGCTCGCTCGCGCTCGGCTCGCGCTCGAATTCCTGCTCGAGCGTGCTGAATGCCTTCCCGATCTTGTTCAACGCGCCGACGCGATTGAGGGGAAGACGGACGATCCTCGATTGCTCGGCAAGCGCCTGGAGGATCGACTGCCTGATCCACCACACCGCGTACGAAATGAACTTGAACCCGCGCGTCTCGTCGAACCTCTTCGCCGCTTTGATCAGTCCAAGGTTCCCTTCGTTGATCAGGTCGCCGAGGGAGAGTCCCTGGTTCTGGTACTGCTTCGCGACGCTCACGACGAACCGGAGGTTGGCTTTGGTCAGCTTCTCGAGAGCTTTCTGGTCCCCCTTCTTGATCCTCTTCGCGAGGTCGATCTCCTCCGCCGGAGACAACAGGTCGACCTTGCCGATCTCCTGCAAGTACTTGTCGAGCGACTGGCTTTCGCGGTTCGTGTACTGTTTGCTGATTTTTACCATTCGATTTCCTTGTCCAAACCCTTATCGGGACGCGCCGGATTCCCTTGTCTTTTCTGCAAGGTCGATCCGGTCGACAATGCCGACGATGCTGGCATCGACCGGAGACGTCTCCACGGGGAGCGGAATGACCGCTTCACGCGCCGTGATGTAGAAAACGGTCTCCCCCGGCCCGGCCCCGACGGTGTCGACGGCGACGATGGGACCCCCCTGCTTTTCACGCCGGGCATTGATCGGCTGGATGAGCTGAAGCTTGAACGACTTCAACATCTCATCCTTTCGCGTCGCCCAGATGGTCCCGACAACGTTGGCGAAAAACAATTTCTCTCCTAGTCCGCGATATCGAGTTTATCAACGACCGCAACGATGACCGCATCCACCGGCTTGTTCTTCGTCTGTGAGGTTTGACGCGCCGAACTTCCGGATGTCACCAGCACGACGTCGCCGACGCCCGCTTGCACGGTGTCAACCGCCACAACGAACGTGTCCTTGAGTTTGTAGTCGACGTCGACATGTTTGACGATCTGGAATTTCATACCGACAAGGTCTTCGTCCTTGCGTGTCGCCCAGACGGTTCCGACCACCTTACCCAGCACCATCGTCCACCTCTTGGTTTACGTGAGCAGCGTTGACGGCGATATCAGCCGCAATCCGTGGATCCCGCGATACCGGCGCGGACGGTTCGTCACGAGCGGAAGCCGGCTTTCCATGCACAACCCGGCAATCAGCGGCGCGAGCCCGGCGCCGGCATTCCACGCGCGTCCGCGGAAAACGTTGCCCACGTTTTTTCCGCTCTTGCCGTTTAACCCGAGAATCTTCATCGCATGCATGACACCTTCGACCGTCCGAACCTCCTCCGGAGTCTCACAGAACGAAAACGCTTCGATGGCGTTGAATACGGTCGTATAACAGAATTTTTCCGCCATCAACCGCCGCAACGCACCGCGTACCGTCTTCTTCGTTTCACCCCGGCCCAGCACATGGTCAACCAGGAGGTCCGTATCGACGACAACTTTTGAACCCTTCAACGCAACAACCTCTCTGATCTCTTCCGGAATCGAGCGTGCCTGCCCAGTGCGCCCTCACTTGCAAGGAACCGGACGACATTCGCCTCCGGCTCAAGTTGAATCGCAGCAATTTTCTCGATCTCTGCCTCCGTCACGCCGCGCTTCCGGAGCGCGGTCGAAAGCACGCGTTCCTTGAAACGGACCGTGAATCTCGTTCCCGGTCTGATGTGCAGTCGGTCGAGAAGCCCTTCCGGAATTTCTGTTCCCCCCGCCCTGCTCCTTTCCAGAACAATTTCTCTTCCTTCGTCGTGCCCGCGGGATTCCATGGGACGCTCAGTTCTTTCCGGGCAGCACGATGTCCAGGAAACTCTCGCCGGGAAGCGAGTTCTTCACGTTGAAGAAATCCGCCACGGTCCTGCCTGCATCGGCAAAGGAGCGACGCGTTCCGAGGTTTACGTTCCGGGGACCGTCATTCGAGAACCATAAGATCGGCACGTACTCGCGCGAATGGTCGGTGCTTGAATCCGTGGGGTCGTTGCCGTGATCCGCCGTGATCATCAATCCATCCCCCGGTTCCAGGCATTCCTGGATCCCCGGGAGGGATCTGTCAAACTCTTCCAATGCCGACGCGAACCCTCGTGCGTCCTGCCGGTGCCCGAACAGCATGTCGAAATCGACGAGGTTTGCCATGAGGAAACCGGAATTCATCCGGGCGGCCTGGCCGATGATTTGCTCAATTCCTTCCTTGTTCGATTTCGTGTGAACCTTTTCCTTCAACCCTTTTCCCGAAAACAGGTCGTCGATTTTTCCGACCGCCCGCGTCTCGACTCCGGCATCGAGCAGAACTTCGAGCACGGTTCGTCCCGGCGGCTGGACTGCAAAGTCTTTTCTGTTCGGCGTCCGTGTGTATTTCCCGCTTGTTCCGACAAAGGGACGCGCGATCACCCTTCCGACCTCATGTTCGCCGATGACAACCGATTCGCGCGTTTTCCTGCAGATCTCATAAAGCTCCCCGAGCGGGATCACCTCTTCGTGCGCCGCGATCTGAAATACCGAATCGCCCGACGTGTAGACGATCGGAAATCCCGTACGCACGTGCTCGTCGCCGAGGTCCTTGATGATCTCGGTTCCCGATGCCGCTTTGTTTCCGAGAATTCCCTTGCAGCCCGTATTCGCCTGAAACGTCGAGAGAAGCGATGCGGGGAAACCCTTGGGATATGTCGGAAAAGGGCGTTCGGTGATGACGCCCGCGATCTCCCAATGCCCGGTCGTGCTGTCCTTGCCCTTCGAACGCTCGGCCATCTTTCCGAACGCCCCCGCCGCCCGCGGGTCCGGCCGCACTCCCTGAATCGCCGCGATGTTTCCCAGCCCTATTTTCCCGAGGTTGGGCAACGTCAATCCTCCGACGGCACGAGCGACGTTGGCAATGGTGTTCGTGCCGCTGTCGCCATAGGCCGCGGCGTCCGGCAATGCACCGATACCGACGCCGTCGAGGACAATGAGTATTAACTTGTTCCGCTTCAACGAGCGCGGCGCAGAGATTCAGGACGGATGGACTATCCGTAGATCTCTTTTTCGTTGCACTTGCAGATTTGGACGTGCTTCCGGTTGAATCGATAGGATCCGTGAGCAGACGGGACCGAGCTCACGAAGAGGGTTGGAACCTTGATCGAGCCGCACTTGGGGCATTTTATTCCGCGTTCCATCGCGGACTTCTTCGCTTTCTCCGCAAAATCTGTTTGCTTCGCCATTGCTTACTCCGGCATTCGATGTGTGTCCGGGAGTGCTCCCGGGATTGTTGATTGGTGACCGTTCCGGCGCGTGCTTAGAACACGCGAACGATGTTTCCGCCGGCCTCCACCGCTTTTTTCAAAACCTTGTCCGCATTCTCGAGCAATTCCACGTCCGACCCGACGACCGACATTCCCGAGATGCCGATGCTCACCGTCACGGAGAAACTCTTCCCTTCGACGTTTATGATGTTGCTGGCAACGTTTTTCCGGATCTTCTCCGCCCACAAGCTCGCTTCGTTCGCGTTGGTGTTGACGAGCAAGACACCGAAGCGGTTGAAGTCGAATCGCCCGACGACATCGTACGGCCTCACGGCGCTTTTCACCATGCGGCCGATGTTCTGAAGGACAAAATCAAACGCCTCCCGTCCGTGGCGCGAGAGGTGGTCGCTCATTGCGTCGATAGCAATCATCACCACCGAAGCTTCGCCGCTGAAATCCCCGCTTCGCTGGACTTCTTCTTGGACCCGCTCGAGAAAATGCTTGCGCGTCGCGACGCCGGTCGTCTCGTCGAGCGAGACATAATTGGTTGCGATATCCGTCAAACTCAGGATTTCCAGACCCCACGACGCCGTCTCGCTCAGCTTCTGGACGAGCTTCACGTCCGCCTCGGAGTACGTGCGGGCGTCCTTGTTCTCGACGACCAGCGCTCCGTAGCACCGGCTGACCGAATTCAGGGGAACGACGATCATCGAGCCGGCCGATTCGCAGCGCTCGGCAAGATAGTAGCGCGGAACGCTCAGCGACGCGGCGCTTTCGACGATCCGCGGGACGCACGACTGAATCACGGCGCCGACGACGCTTTGATGCGGGTCGACCTCGCTCATCAGCGGGACGTACGGGTCGTTCATCCGGTTCATCACGTGCTGGATGACCCACGACTTCCGGCTTTCGTCGAAGACGACGACAGTAATGTAATCCCACGGCACGAGCCGGGAAGACTCCTCGGCCAGCGAGCGCGCGACCGACGGAATCGAGAAATCCATCTTCAGATGCTCGCGGAATCTCGTGATCGAGCGGAGCACTTCCGAATCGAGCAGAAGGTCGTACTTGTCGGTGTAACTCTGGATGAGCGCCGAGATGAGCTTGGTGAATTGTCCCAGGAGCGTCATCGTCTCGGGGCCGTACGCATCTTCGCCCCGGCAATCGAGCGTCAAAACGGCCACCGGCTGCTGCTCGCGCGCCGATGCTCCGGCATAAAAAATCGGAACGCCCAGAAAGGTCCGTATCTCCTCCGGCGCGTCGTAGTACGGGATCATGTCCCCACGCGCCCCCGCGCTCATGCTTCCCACCATCTGCGGCTTCCCCGTCGTTGCGACCTGGCTCACGAGGTCCTGCCCCACCTCACGGCGCCGATGCGTCGTGAAATGCTCGCTGTCGGAAACGTGGTTCTCCAGCACAAGCTGTTTCTTGTCCCGGTTGACCCAGAAAAGCGCCACCGTATGCGCAAAGTTCACTTCTTTCACCACGGCGAGCACCTTCTTCAGAAGATGGGAGAATTCCGCCTTCGGCCCTTGCTCCCTGTTCCCTTCATCCTCCTGCAGGTCGAAGAAATCTGCCAGCTGAAATTCCGGCGGAGGAGCTTGCATGATTCTCTGAGGTTGAGTCATGGTTGGAATCTCCGTGTGATGAACGACGGGACTGCGACCCGGTACATCCGTAACCGTTTCAATCTTGTAGTTATGTACGGAATCCTGATAGTCGTCGAAATAAAGCTTCTTCGCCGTCTCTTCCGAAGCCGGAGGTTCGCCGGCTTTATCGTCGGCCTGAATGCGGAGCGGATTCTTGAGACGCCATCGTTGGACGAGGACGAACGTTATCAAAGAACTTGAAATGAGAAGGGCAAGGACTCTGAGCCATATGGAAGCAGAGCCAAACCCTGCAAAAAAGAGAATGACGCCCGCCACGAGAATCACTTCCTGCGTTAACGACAATGAGTTAACCCAGGAACGGATTTCGTCAAGCTTACGGGCGTCAGTCGTTGTTGGTTGTGGGGCTATAGATACCCTCAATCTTGGTGAAATTAGCCAATTATTGAGGGAAAGTCAAGAAACTGATTGACGAAATTATGTTGGATGCGATGGAGCAAGAACAATCGATCATTCGTCAATAATAGCGACAAGTACCCTGCGGGAACGGTTCCCGGCTGCCTTCGGTCCTTCAACGAAGTCCGGAGGTTCATGAGATTGCGCGCGCGCTCACTTTCCTGGGAGCAAAGTGGCGCGTTTTTGTCACGCTTGCTTGCCCCTTTCTCTCTTTTTCTCTAATATTTGCGAGGGTTGAGAGAAATTCACCACCACACAACCCCCGCAGTTCGTCGACCTCACACGCTCGTCCGACTCGGCATCGTCGAATGAAAGCTGTCATCATGGCTGGTGGTTTCGGGACGCGGCTCCGGCCCCTGACCTGCAATATCCCCAAGCCGATGGTCCCCGTGATGAACCGGCCGATGATGTCCCACATCGTCGCGCTCCTGAAATCCCACGGCATCACGAATCTCGTCAGCACCCTCTTTTATCAGCCCGACATCATCTCGTCCTACTTCGGCGACGGGTCGCAGTTCGGCGTCCGCATGCAATACCGAAGAGCCGAAGCCGACTACGGGACCGCCGGGAGCGTTCGGACCGCCATCGATTTTCTCGACGAGCGATTCATCATCATCAGCGGCGACGTGCTGACCGACATCGACCTCTCGGCTGCCGTCAAATTCCATCAACAGCGGAAAGCAAAAGCCACCCTTGTCCTCACACGCGTCTCGAACCCGCTGCAATTCGGCGTCGTCCTGACGCGCGACGACGGCACGATCACCCGATTCCTCGAAAAGCCGTCATGGGGCGAAGTCTTCAGCGATACCGTCAACACGGGGATTTACATCCTCGAGCCGGATGTGATGGACCTCGTTCCCGAGAAGGAAGAATTCGATTTCAGCAAGAATCTTTTTCCGTATCTCCTCGAACGGGATATGGGGCTGTACGGCTACATCGCGGAAGGCTACTGGCGCGACATCGGCAGCTTGAGTGAATATCAGGACGCGCACCTCGACGTTCTCCGCGGGCTGGTGAACCTGAAAATGGAAGGGAGGTTGGTCGGCGACTCCTACGTCGGGGAGAACAGCCAGGTCGACGCGGACAAGGCGATCCTCCAGCACGCCCTCGTGGGCAACAACTCGAAGATCCATGACGGTGCGATGATCAGCAATTCGATCATCGGAAACGATTGTGAAATCCACGCGGGCGCCGTCATCCGAAACTCCGTCGTGTGGGACGGAACGCAGGTCGGCATCAAGTCGGAACTTTCGTCCGACGTCGTCTGCTCGAAGTGCATCCTCGGCGACGAGGTCGTGATTCTCGAGAATGTTTTCATCGGGGACCAATGCATCGTCGGCGGCAAAAGCAAGCTGCTGTCGAACATCAAACTCTGGCCGGAAAAAAATGTCGAGGACCGCTCGGTCGTCTCGCGCAGTCTGGTCTGGGAAGACCGGTGGCTGCGGACGATCTTCAACGATGCGCGCGTCACCGGCGTCTCGAACATCGAGATGAACCCGGAGTTTGGGGCGAAGCTCGGCGCCGCCTTCGGCGCGTTCGTCGGCCAGGGCTCGACCGTCGTCACGAGCCGCGATTCCGACAATGTCTCGCGCATGGTCAATCGCGCGATGATGACCGGACTGATGTCGGCCGGCGTTCACTGCCTCGACCTTCGGGCGACGTCGATTCCCATCGTTCGCCACGAGCTCAAAAGCGGCAAAGAGCGGGGGGGAATCCACGTCCGCAAATCGCCGTTCGACAAAGACCTGACCGATGTCATCTTCTTCGACGCGGGGGGAAAAGACCTGCCGACGAGCAAGACCAAATCGGTCGAGCGGCTCTTTTTTGGAGAAGATTTTGCACGGGCAAGCTACGACAAGGTCGGGACGATCTCGTTCCCCGAGCGGACGACCGAAACGTACATCGAACGATTCCTCGGCTCCGTGAAGATCGACGTCATCCACGAATCGGGACTCAAGCTGGTCGTCGACTACTCGAACGGCGTCGCATCCACCATATTCCCCAACATCCTCGGCACGATGAACCTGCAGGTCGTCGCGCTGAACGCGTATCTCGACAGCAACAAGCTGACCCGGACGCGGCAGCAGTTCGAGGAATCGCTGCGGCAGCTCGCGAACATCGTTACCTCCCTCAAATTCGACATCGGCGTCATGCTTGACGCGGGAGCGGAGAAGATTTTCGTCGTGGATGAATTCGGACGGGGGGTCGACAACGACCGTTTGCTGACGCTCATGATGAAATATGTCGCGCTCGCCAATCCCCACCTCAAGAAGGTCGCCGTCCCGATATCCGCCTCGGGTGAGGTCGACCTGATCGCTTCGGAGTTTTCGATCGAGGTCGTTCGCACGCGGGACAGCCATCTGGCACTCATGGACGCGGCCACAGACAAGGACATCCCCTTCATCGGAGGGACGAAAGGGGGGTTCATCTTCAACGAGTTTCTGTTCGCCTCGGACGGCATGTATTCGCTCACGAAACTGCTTGAGTGCATGGCGCTGACACGGAAGAAGCTGGGCGACCTCGACCGGGTGACCTCGCGCCTCAGCTTCGTCAAGAAGAACGTTCCCTGCCCCTGGCACGTGAAAGGCCGCGTGCTTCGGCAGTTGATGAAAGAGACCGAAACCCAGCGGCGCGAGCTGATTGAAGGCGTCAAGATCTTTCCGGCCCAGGGGGGCCACCATGCGTCGGTACTCCTCAATCCGGACCACGCGCGTCCGGTTTTCCACATCAACGCCGAGTCTGAAGATATTTCGTTCGCGCAACAGCTTGCGAACGAGTACGAAACGAAGCTCAAGCTCTGGATTCGCGGAGAGTGATCTGCGCCGCCCGCCCATCGGAGGCGGCAAATGCTTTCCAGTTGTTTTTCCGGCAAAATTCCACGAAGTTCGCTATGATATTTATTTCCGCGCGTTGACCAGCCAGGAATGAAGATCACCGATATTCTGAACGAGAACGTCGTGCGGACGGGATTGCCGGGGACGACGAAGGAGGAGATCATCAACGCGATGATCGACCTCGCGGCGGTATCCGACAAAGTCGTCGACAAGGAGAAGATGCGTGCGGCCATCTTCGAGCGCGAGAAGATCATGTCGACAGGCGTGGGGTCGGGGTTCGCCATTCCGCACGGCAAGACCGACGCGGTGACGGACATTGTCGCCGCGTTGGCGACGACCGCCCAGCCGATCGACTATCAGTCGCTCGACGAACAGCCCGTCCGGATCGTGTTCCTTCTCGTCGGCCGCGACAACATGGTCGGTCCGCACATCAAGCTCCTCAGCCGAATCTCGCGTTTGATGAACCGGGAAGACTTTCGTCGACGGCTTCTCGACGCACAGTCTCCCGCCGACGTTCTGCAAATCTTCCGCCAGGAAGAAGCGGCCTTCGCCGAGGGCTAGCGTGACAAACCCCGCGGGCCTGGCCCGCAGAGTGCGGCCGGGTGCGGTGCGCGAGTCATTCATTCTTACCGGTCCACATCCGGAACGCCGCCGAAGCTCCACCATCCACCGAAATCCATGAACTTCCGAAGTCTCAAAGGAATGAAGGATGTTCTTCCGTCGGAGTCCGCGCTCTGGCTCCATGTGGAGAACACAATCCGGAGAGAGATGGATTTGTTCAACTACCGTGAAATCCGGACACCGATCCTCGAAGAGACCGGACTGTTTGCGAGGAGCATCGGCGAGCTCACGGACATCGTGACGAAGGAAATGTACACCTTTCAGGACCGGGGCAAGGAGAGCGTCACCATGCGGCCGGAAGGAACCGCGCCGACGATTCGTGCATACATCCAGAACAATCTCGGGGAGCAGTCGCCTCTCTCGAAAGTTTTCTATCTCGGCCCCATGTTTCGCCAGGAGCGGCCTCAGGCGGGAAGGCTGCGGCAGTTCCATCAATTCGGCGCGGAGGCGGTCGGCTCGTCCTCGCCGCAGCTCGACGTTGAAATGATCATCCTTCCCATTTCCATCTACCGGCGGCTGGGGGTCGACGCATTTTCCGTCAAGATCAACTCGGTCGGATGCGAGAAATGCCGGCCGCGATACAAGGAACTCCTGAAGACCGAGCTGATGAAAGTCCGGTCAAAACTGTCCCCCGAGAGTCAGGCGCGCGTCAACGACAATCCCCTGCGGGTGCTCGATTCCAAGGACGAGAACGACCGGAAACTTACCGCGCACATGCCGCTCATCAAGGACCATCTCTGCGAGGAATGCAGAACGCATTTCGCTTCCGTCCAGTTTCATCTCGGCGCCGTCGGAATCAAGTACGACATCGACGGACGGCTCGTCCGGGGGCTCGATTATTACACCAAAACGGCGTTTGAGATTTCGAGCCCGGCACTTGGCTCCCAGGATGCGCTTGCCGGAGGAGGGCGGTACGACTTGCTCGTCAAGGAGCTTGGCGGCAGGGCGACTCCGGGCGTCGGTTTCGCCGCGGGTATCGAGCGGCTCCTCATCGCTCTCGCGGAGGTGCGGGGTTCCGCAGCCGCAACTCCTTCCCCCGACCTGTTCATCGTTGCGCAGGACGAGGCGTCGCGCGAGTGGAGTTTTGTCCATGCCGCGGAACTCCGATCAAAAGGGATCGCCACCGAGGTCGATTACCTCGGCCGGAGCGTCAAATCCCAGATGCGGGAGGCGAACAGACAGAACGCCCGTTATGTGATCGTGGTCGGCGCCGACGAGCTGCGCAGCGGGCGGGCGGCGATGAAGGAAATGGCGACCGGCAAGGACTTTCCGGTCTCACTCGACGCGATCGAGATCCCGGCCCCTCGTCCATGAAGAAGTCCGGGAGCCGTCCGGAATATACGCTGGATGTGTATCCCCGGTACGACGAAGCGACGCGCGAACGGACGACGGTGTTCCTTGTCCAGACGACGCGCATTTTCGTCAGTTTCCGGTATGAGATCCTTCTGACGAGCGAGGTGAAGCCGGGCGAGATCCATCTCGACATCCTCGGCCTGCATGCGCCGTCGATTCTGATGCCGGAATCGGGTCCCGCACGCGGGATTCGCGAATTCGCGGGCCTTTCGGGCTCGTATATTCTCGCCGTGAGAAAACAGGATAAATCCATCAATGAGTTCGAAATGCGATTCGGCAAAGAGCGCATCGACGTTCTCCGCAAACCGGCGAAACCCTTTATCGACGTCTCAACACACAGCGACGGCGTCAATCCCATGGCGGGTTAAAACGCCGACAACCTCCTCCTGCTCAACATGTGCCCTAAACTTTTTCAAATAGGACCCTTCCCGATTTACAGCTACGGTTTGATGCTCGCGACCGGATTTATTACGGCGAGCTATTTGCTCACGAGCGAATTCAAGCGAAGGGGGATCGACCCGAACGCCGCAAATACCGTCACGCTCATCGCGCTGATCGGCGGCGTCTCCGGCTCCAAGATTCTCTACCTCATCGAACACTGGGCGCAGTTTGTCGGAGACCCGGCCGGCATGGCGTTCTCTCCCGGCGGGCTGACATTCTACGGAGGGTTGATCCTTGCGGCTGTCTCGATTTACGTCTACGGCCGCGCAAAGAAGATTCCGTTCCTGACAATTGCGGACTCGACCGCGCCGGGACTCATCCTCGCATACGGCATCGGACGCATTGGATGTCATCTCTCGGGAGACGGGGACTACGGCTACCCGACATCCCTTCCGTGGGGAACAAATTATTCGAACGGCACCTATCCCCCCTCCATTGCGTTCCGCGATTTTCCCGAGATAACGAAACTCTATCCCCACGGCATCGTCCCGGACAACACGCCCTGTCACCCGACCCCGATCTACGAGTTCATCCTTTGTGCAGCAGCTTTCTGGTATCTCTGGCGGATTCGGAAGCAGACGGGCCCCGCGGGTCGATTGTTCATGCTTTATCTGGTGTTGGCGGGAATCGAACGGTTCTCGGTCGAATTTCTGCGCATCAATCCGCGTATCGCATACGGCCTCAGCGAAGCCCAGCTCATCTCGATCGTCCTCATCGCCGTCGGAGGCGTCGGCTGGTTTGTCCTTCCGCGTCTCACAACCCCCGTCCCCTCAAAATGACCGTCGAGCTCCTCTCGACAGCGGATTGCACCCTTTGCGATAACGCGCGTCAGCTTCTCGCCCGACTCAAGAAGGAATACTTCTTCGATTTCATCGAGACAAAACTCACGGCGGAGGACCCGCGCTACAATCAATTCCTTGCGTCGATCCCAGTCATATTCGTGGACGGAAAGAAGCGGTTCGAGGGCCGCATGGACGAAAACGAAGTGCGGAGAGTTCTCGCGGAAGAGCGCCGTCCGACACGGGTCTTCTACATCGGTAAATTTCTCGAAGCGTTGGGATTCCTGACGGTTGCGTTGGGCTTGATGTACGGGTTGATCGGGAACATGTGGATCGACCTTTACTTCTTCGGCGGGGGGTGCGGAATTTTTGCAATGGGGAGATATCTGGAACGGAAGGAGAAGAAACGAAAATCGTCGACGGAGGAAAAGAACGTGGGAGGCGAGAAGCCGGTATGAGCGAGGTTATAGCCGGGAGGCATCCGGTGCTGGAAGCAATCAAGGCGGGAGTGGAGGTCGAAAAGATCTTTATTGCGCAAGGCACGGGCGGAGCTTCAGTCGATGGGATCTATCGGCTCGCCAAGATGCGTGGAATACCGGTCGTGCGTTCGAGCAAGGAGCGATTTCGCGAGCTCGCCGGCGACCTGCCGGCCCAGGGAGTGGCGGCGGTCGTCGGCTCGAAGAAGTATGTGGAACTTGAAGATTTGTTGGAAATCGCGAAGGAGCGCGCGGAAGCGCCGTTTCTCCTCGTCCTCGACCAGCTCGAAGACCCTCACAATGTCGGTGCGCTTCTCCGGACGGCCGAAGGAGCCGGAGTCCACGGCGCCGTCATTCCGAAACATCACACGGCTCCCATCGGTGACACGGTGTCGAAGACTTCTGCGGGGGCCTCATCACACGTGGCAGTCGCACGGGTCTCAAACGTGGTTCAGGCCCTCGAAACGCTGAAGAAGGCCGGCGTGTGGGTCGTGGGGCTCGACACGGAGGGAGGGAAACTGTACTACGAG
>DATJYV010000183.1:0-9979 GCA_035499415.1 Bacteroidota bacterium | reverse complement strand
CGTCATGTTTCATTTTGTAAAAGTCGACCTCTCAAGCTTCGTCAAATACATGATTCGCAAAGGCAGCAGGCGAAAAGACCTCTAATCGAAAAATCCCGAGCCACCTCGAACATCGATACACTGGTCACAAACTCCGCAGGGACATCGGACACGTTGAAATGCGATTCGAATGGAAAGGTCGCGTCCGATTCATAGCACGGCATTTCATTCGAGATATATGATTCCGACAACAATCCTGCATCGCTCTGCACAACCGGGAGCTAGCGTTACCAGTACGCCGATGACGCAGACGGAAACAGAATGCAGAAGCTTGTCAATTGCGCATATACCTACTAAACGAACGGATTTGATAGCAAGACCGAACTGGTCGAAGACCCGTATCAGGAAACAGTAACATTCAACATCTACGCCGGAGAGGAAGAGATCGGTGAAATCAAAGAGGTGGATTACGACTATTCGAGTTATTGCTACCTGAAGGACCATCTGGGCAGCGTGAAGATGATCCTGAACTCAAGCGGAGGAGTGGATAGCTACAACGATTACTATCCGTTTGGAATGCAGATTCCGGGGAGAACCAGAACGAGTTTGGCAGACACACGATACAAGTTCACGGCCAAGGTAACGCAGAGATGAAGATGGAATCAACGAGCGGGGGAGGGGATGAAGAGGGGACGATGAGTTGAGGATCGGTTGCCGAACCGGTCCTGCGATTCGACGGCGACAACATGATGACCCGCTGCAACGGAAACCGTATCGTCAAATTCGACATGATGATGGTACGGGTCATACTCACCGATGAGAAGCCGGTCGTCGAGATGAATGCGAAGGCTGTCGGCGGCCGTGCCGGCGAGGTCATCCAGCACGTTGAACGACACATGAAGGCGACCTCTGCGGTACGACGCATGAAGCGTGGTCAACGCCGGAGGCGATTCATCGCGGAGAAGCGCAAATTCTCCCAGGAGATTCCCCACGGAACCGCGGAGCGTCGGCTTCGCGCCATCGACTGTCCAGTCCAGAAGTTCCCACCCGTCCCCGTTCGCATAGAAAAGTCCCACCCTGCCGGACTTCAGCGATTCCGGCAAAGCGTATTCGACCGTTGCGCCGGCATCCAGCAAGGCGTCGTCCGGCGAAACTGAGTAACCCTCCTCGCTCTTTTCGATTCGGCAGTATAAAGTCTCATACACCCCGTGAGGCGGAAATGTGATCGAGAAATCACCATTCGCCGACTCGATGCGCCCGCCGTTCTCGGGAGTCACCGGAAAAATCGTTGATTCATCGAACGCCTCGACGTGCTTTGCCTCGTTGACGTCCGCCGATGCCTGGATGCTTATTACTCCCGCATCGTCAGGGAGCAGCGTGATCGATGCCCGGTACGTGCTCGCATCGATGGACGTCAGGTCGAGCAACCGGCGGCGCGTGGAAGAAGAGAACCATACGGTCGGCCGCATCGTGAGGGGAAGGGACGATGAAACTTTGACGGAGAGAAAGTCACGGGTGAATTCTTTTTCGATGCCTAAGGACGTGTTGCTCATCTTCGGCGAATGGAAAACGACGAAGCGCGGAATCGAAACGGAGCCGTGGGAATTTTCGGCCACCACGCCGACAACGGATCGCGACGTGTAGCGCGGTAGCTCATACGAACCCTGGGCGGAGGCGAATCGCGCGGCGGCGAACGTCTTCAGCGGTGCGCGCTGGACCGAGGATACATACGAGATGGATGTGACCGACGAGTCGTCCGTCCGCACGACGACTGAGTGCCGGGTGGCCTCGACCTCGATCGGAAACGGATGGTCGAAGACGACGGGGACGCGGAGCGTCGATTCGTTCGAATGAAAGTCTTTTGCGACGATTCGGATTTCGTGCGGGCCTTCGGCCAGGATGTCTGCGTGGATGATGCCCGACCCTTCCGGCAGCCGGTCGTAGAATGGAAGCTGGTTGCCGCGTTCGATGAAGAGATTCTGAAAATATCCGTCCCCGGATTTGAACAGACTCCAATCATAATAGAGCGCGACCTGCCGGAAGTTCTTGATCGGAAGCCGGCGCACGTCGCACGTCATGATGAGAGAATCGTCGAGAAAGAGGCTGTAGTCGTTGACCCGGTTCTCATAGTAGGACGAACCGATCCTGTCGAATGCTTTGATGGCGAGGCCGACGGAGCCCGAGAGATGAACGATGCCGGGTATGGAATAATCACCCTTTCTCGTCCGGGACGCATACTTGATCAGCGGCCTCTCGCCTCCCGCAACCGAGCTGTTTGACCGAAGAGGAATGAATGCGATGGATTGAAATGACGGCGGAATCTCGTCATGGAACTGTCTGGCGAGCGCAGGAGCGAGGAGGGGGTTGATGGGGTTGAGCGACTCGTCGCGGATCTCGAAATGAAAGTGCGCATCGCCGACTCCGGTGTCGCCCGTGTAGGCGATCAAATCTCCTTTTGAGACGGGAAACACATCAGGCGGAATGTCAACCTCGAGCGAGTAACGGCCGTTGCGGTACTGGACGTCCTTGACGTACGCCTCGATGCGGTCCTCAAAGCGTTGGAGATGCGCGTACGCAGTCGAATATCCGTCGGCATGACGGATAAAGAGAAATCTCCCATAGCCGAACGGGGACATGCTGATGTGGGAAATATATCCGGAGCGCGAAGCAAAAACCTTGTAGCCCTTGCGGTGGTTCGTCGAGACGTCGAGGCCCGCGTGCAGGTGAAAAGGCCGGACATCGGCGAACGCGGAGGTGATTCGCAGGTGCGGATCGCTCGGCCAGGTGTAGTCCGAAAGGTCGGTGCGGATCGAATCGAACGGAGCGTAGATCCGTTCAAGTTCTTCCGAGGAATTTTTGGGAGTGGATGGATGAGAAGGAAGCGTCGCGAAGAGGGAAGCGAGAGCGAAGACAAGGGTGCCGACCAGAAAGCGGAGGGCTTGCCCGCCGAAGGGGCGGAGGCGGGCGAGGGCACGATTGTTCATCGACGAGCAGTTACGCCGATTGTTCCTGTTGGATGGGCGTCTGTTCGGATGCGGCGGATGACCGCGAGCGCTCGATCAGCTCGCGCGCGAGTTCCATGTAGGCGAGCGTCCCGCGTGACGTGGCATTGAAGAGGACAGCCGGACGTCCGTAGAACGACGCTTCCGTGAGGTGCGTGTTCTTGGGGATCACGGCGGTCAGCATGTGCCGTTTGAAGCGAAGCTGGAGCTCGCGGTCGGTTATCTCCGTCACCTTGAGATGGGGCTCGTACATCGTCTGGAGAATTCCTTCGACCACCAGATTCTTGTTCGCGGCTTCCCGGATCCAATCGATGTACTTGAAGAGCTTGTCGATCCCCTCCAGTGAAAAATGGCCCGACTTCATCGGGACAAGGACGGAGTCGGTGCAGGCGAGCGCGTTCGTGGTCAGCCCTCGTAAGAAAGGCGGCGTGTCGATGACGATGTAATCGTAGTGGGGGACGGTGGACCTCAGCACGTTTCTCAGCATCGTCCGATTTTCCGCAATGCGCATCAGACGCTCTTCGGTCACGGTCGTGTGCACGTTGCACGGAATAAAGTCGAGGAATGCAAGTTCCGTCCGGTGGATGACCTGACTCATCGAATGGATGAAGTTGAAGACTTCGAACAAACCTCCGTGGGTCTTCTCGGGAGTGAATCCCAGGGACATACTGCAGGCGCCAAACGGATCGGCGTCGATCAGGAGCGTGCGCTTCTCGTAGACGGCAAAACTTGCGGCGAGGTTGACGGCAGTCGTTGTCTTGCCCACGCCTCCTTTGGGGATCGCTATGGTGATGATCTTTGCCAGGGCCGGAATCCTTGAAATGAAATGGCGGTACGCTGATGATCGAAAATCGAGAGTCGGGTGAAACGACTGGCTGGAACTTCCTAAAAATAGTCTGCCGGGGAGTCAAATGCAAGTCGTGAAGTCACAATGACGTCGGGTGTTGCGCAGGTCACAAGTGACGACAAGGTCTCTCCATCATCGAACCCGGGCGTTGAGCGAAACCAGGGCCTTCCCGGCGCTTGTTTGGAGTTCCGCGTGCAGTCTGTCGCCGGATCGCACCCGGGCGACGCCCTCGGGTGTCCCTGTGAACACGATATCTCCCGGTTCAAGAGTGAAATACTGTGAAATATACGTGACCAGGACTGCAACAGGGAAGATGAGATTGTCGGTCGTCGTTGACTGTCGCTCGGCGTCGTTGACGGAAAGCCGTATCCGCAGATTTCCGGGGTCTGGCGCGGAGGATGCCGGAACGAATTCGGATACTCCGGCAGATGTGTCGAATCCCTTGGCAAGAGTCCACGGGAGACCTTTCTTCTTCGCTTCATCCTGCACGTCGCGCAATGTCATGTCGAGCCCGACGCCGTAGCCGGCGACATGTCCGAGCGCGCGACTCTCAGCAATTTCCTTTCCCCCCTTCCCGATGAGCACAATCAGCTCCACCTCGTGATGCACATCGTTCGAAATGGACGGCATGACGATTTCTTCGCCGTCATGGATGATGGCGGTCGCAGGTTTGAGAAAGAGCACGGGTTCCTTCGGAACATCCGCTTTCATTTCCTTCGCGTGCTGGATATAATTGCGTCCCACGCACACGATCTTGCCGACGCTGAAGGATTGTGCCGTGCCGAGAATTCGCGCAGTGTTCATGTGAGAATTTGAAGGTTGAAGTTCAATGTACAGAAGCGGAGACGGAATCGCAACGCGGCGGGAGACGGTAGTGTCCTCAATTCAGCGGGCTCCAACGTATTAGGGCAGCGTCATGCTGAACTCGTTTCAGCATCTGACGTTCACGGACCCCGAACCTCAGCCAGAGGCTGATGGGCCTTCGGCCCAAAGTTCGGGGTGACGGTTGCTTGGAAATAGGACACTACCCGGGAGACAATCCCCTTGGAGAGCCGGCGAAAAAAAATTATCTTGAAAGCTGCGGGCAGTAATCAGCAGTTAGCTGCCAGAAGGAAAATGTCATTGCGAGGAGCAAATTTTGCGACGCCTGTCCGCCCTGCTTCATCTTCCGGCGGAAAGCAATCTGATGTAACGTGGAAACAGGGCTGGCCGCTGCTGCATAGGAAGTCGGATTGCTTCGAGCCGGCTGCAGATCGCCGTCTCTCGCAATGACACAGAGGCTGGGCTTATTGGCAAAAGGATCCGGTCGTTGCAATGACGCAAGGCCATCCTGGACTGACTGCTTGACCGATTCCGAAATCGACACGTGGCAATCGAAAATTCTTCTCTGACCTACCGCGATTCCGGCGTTGACATCGACGCCGCGGATGAACTGATCCGCCGGATCCGGAAACCGATCCGCTCCACGTTCGACAAAAACGTCCTCGCAGACATCGGACATTTCGGCGCTTTGTATCGCGCCAACTTCAAAGGAATGCGCGACCCCGTTCTCGTCAGCAGCGTCGACGGGGTTGGGACAAAGCTCAAGATCGCAATCGCGATGAACCGGCACGATACGGTCGGTCAGGACCTCGTCAACCACTGCGTCAACGACATTCTCTGCTGCGGAGCGCGGCCTCTCTACTTTATGGACTACTTCGCATCCGGGTCCCTTGCTCCCGATGTCGCCGAGCGCGTCATTCTCGGCTTCGTCAAGGCGTGCAAGGATAATTCGTGCTCGTTGGTGGGCGGTGAGACGGCGGAGATGCCCGGCATGTACGCCGACGGCGACTACGACATCGCCGGGACGATCGTCGGCGTGGTCGAACGATCCCGTCTTCTCGACGGCAAGCGGGTTGTACCGGGCGATATCGTAATCGGACTTCCCTCGACCGGTCTTCACACGAACGGTTTCAGTCTGGCGCGCAAAGCCCTGCTGGACAAGTACTCCTTCAATCAGCATCTCGACGAGCTCGGCACGACAGTCGGAGATGCTCTGCTCGCTATTCACCGTTCGTATCTTCCCATCGTCGGTCCGTTGACCGGAAACGCGAAGTACGGCATTCACGCGATCGCACATATCACCGGGGGCGGGATCGAGGGGAACGCAGGACGGGTGATCCCCCGAAATTGTTCACTCCGCATAGAATGGAATGCGTGGGAGCGGCCGCCGATATTCCGCCTCATCCAGCGCGCAGCCAACACGCCGGAGTCGGATCTGCGGAGGACGATGAACCTCGGCATCGGCATGGTCCTCATCGTTTCAAACACGAAGGCCAACGCGGTTTTACACACGCTGAGAAAAAGGAGTGAGCGACCTGTCATTATCGGAGAGGTCGTTCGAAGGGACCGTTCGAGGGCACGATGAACGACAGCATCTCCCACATTCAGGCCATCCAGCAGATTCTCGCGCCGGCGGTCATGATCAGCGCATGCGGACTCCTGACCCTCGGCATCAGCAACAAATTCTCCCTGATCCTCAACAGGATTCGAGCGCTCAATGAAGAAAAACGGCGCCTCCTCGCCGGAGGGAAAAGGCGCGCCAGGAAAACAGAGGACCTGCGGAGGGTCGAGAACATTTCGCGTCAGCTTCTGCGTCTTCTCGGCCGCGCTCGCCTCGTGAGAAACTCCCTCTTCTGCTATTTCATCGCGATCGGCCTCTTCGTCGCGACCTCGCTCCTGATCGGCCTCGATTTCTTCATACAAATTGCGGTCCTCCAGCACTATGTGATCTTTTTCTTCCTGTTCGGCATGATCGCGGTGTTCCTCGGCGTGATCTACGGAGTGATCGACACGCTCAACGGATTCGAGGTCGTCAAGATCGAAGTGGAAGCCGACGCGTGATCGAACAACGTACATAGTCTCGATTCGATGCCTCCCGGTTCACCTGGTCAAAATCCGGCTCCTCGCATTCTCTTTGTCTCCGCGTTTCTCACGCCGTTCATCCAGAACGATCTCGACGTCCTCCAGCGCCGATACCCCCTCATCACGCTCATCGGCCACGGACCACGCCAAATCGTTCCCATCGTGAAATCGGTGTTCCGCTCAGACATCGTCTTCTGCTGGTTTGCCTCCGTCTACGCGTCGCTCGCCGTTCTCGCGGCCTCGGTCCTCGGTAAACGGTCGGTCATCGTCATCGGCGGTGTCGATGTCGCAAAGGAACCGCAGTGGAACTACGGAATCTTCCTCAGCCCCTGGAAAGGATTGCTGGTGCGCACCGCGTTGCGCCGGGCTACGGTGGTTCTGGCCGTCGACGGGAGCTTGAGGGATGAAGCGAAGCGTCGGGCGAATTATCCGGGACAGAATATTCGAGTCCTGCCGACCGGATACGACGCTCACTTCTGGACTCCCTCGGGCAGGAAAACGCCGGGGGTGCTTACCGTCGCCGTCGTCCACGATGAGGCGCGGGCGCGGCTGAAAGGGGTCGACACGCTGGTCGGGGTCGCCCGTTCCATGCCGCGAACGAGATTTACCCTCATTGGTGTAAAGCCCGATGTCGTCTCTCTCTTTCATCCACCGCAGAATCTCTCGTGCATTGAACCGATGCCGCGAACGGATCTCCTGAAATATTACCGGAAGGCGAGAGTGTACGTTCAGCCGTCGAGGCGCGAGGGTTTGCCCAATACTCTCTGCGAGGCGATGTTGTGCGGCTGCATTCCCGTCGCGAGTCGTGTTGGGGGCGTCCCGCGCGCTGTAGGGACATCGGGAAAACTCGTGATTCCGGAAAGCGTCGAAGATTTCGTGAGCGCGATTCAGGAAGCGTTACGCATGAAGCCGTCTGCCGGCATCAAAGCGAGAGAGAGAATTGCCGACCTCTTCCCGTCAACCCGTCGGACGAACGAGCTGGTTCAGCTCATCGGGGAATTGTCCCCGTGAAGCGCCTCACGCGGAACATATCTTCCCTGCTCCTGAGCGATATCGCCCGGCGCACCCTGGGGTTTGCAACTGTCGCCTATCTCGCGCGTGCAGTCGGCGTCGCCGGCTTCGGTGCGGTCAACCTTGCTTTCACGGTCTTGTCGTACCTCATCATGGTCAGCAGTGCAGGGCTCCACGTCCTGGGTACGAGGGCCGTTGCCCGGGGCGGGCAGGAGTTTCCTGTGGACGATATTCTCGGTACGCGTCTTGTCAACAGTCTCGTTCTCTACATCATCCTCCTGGTCGTTTTGTTCGTCCTCATTCCCGACCGATTGCTGTTCCTGCTGATGGCGATCGCGTGCCTGTCGGCATTTCCCCAGTCGGTTTTTCTCGAATGGTATTTCCAGGGAACCGAGCGGATGAGCGTGTTCAGTTACGCCCGCACACTTTCGGCTCTTGTGTATCTCGTCCTTGTCATCGTCTTCGTCCACACTCCACGCGCGCTCCTTGCCGTCGGCGCGGCGGCGGTTGCGGGAGATGTGTGCGCCGCAATTTTCATGTGGCGGGTCTATCGGCGCGACTCGCCCGCGCTCATTCCCTCGGTTTCATGGACGCGGTGGAAATCCTTGATGACGCAATCGCTCCCGATGGGGGCCGGAACGATCCTTGGCCATCTGAGCATCAACTTCCCGCCAATCGCCGTCGCACTCCTGCTCTCCGTCTCCGATGTCGGCATCTACAGCGCGGCGAGCAAGCTCGTCTTCTTTCTGTTGATGGCGGATCGGATCCTCGCAACCGTCCTCCTTCCCGCCGCGTCACGACTTCACGCGGCAACGCCCGAGGCGATGGCATCGAACCTCTCGGTTGCCCTGAGATGGGTCGCAATTTTGGGAATCCCCGCGACGGCCGGCGCGCTTGTCGTGGCCGACAAGATATTTCTCGTCGTCTTCGGCGCCGGCTACGCGCCGTCGGTCATCGTTTTTCGCGTCTTGATCTGGTATTTCCTTCTGACCATGTTCCACACCATCTACTCGTCCGGCCTCCTTGCGTCGGGTGGAGAAAAAGAATTTTCCTCGGTGATGCAGGTCAGCGCACTTCTCTATTTTGTTTCGTCTCTTCTTTTCATCCATGCATTTGGGCCCACGGGAGCCGCGTTTGCCGTTGTCCTTTCGGAGGCGGCGACCGTCCTCCTCATGAAACGAAAACTTTCCCAACGCCTCCGGCTGCGCGCGACCGTTCCGCTCGGACGGATCGTCTTCGCATCCCTCGTCATGGCGGCATTTGTGATTGTGTTGCCGGAACTGCGCCTGCCCGGTGCGCTGGTGATCGGCGCGTGCGTCTATGGGGGCGTTATTGTCGGAAGCGGCGCGGTTTCGAAAAACGACTGGTCGGACCTGAAAGAACGATTCGTATGAACATCAAGGTCGGAATTCTGGGCGATGCCCGGGGGTGGCATCTCATCCTCGGACAGGAGGGAATTCCGTACGAAACGGTGAACGGTGAGCTTACCCCCGAAAATTACAGCGCCGTCGTCGCGAGCGATGATGCGGACGACCGCGAATGCGAAATGCTCCGCCAGTATCTCCAACTCGGCGGATCAGTCCTCTGCTCCTCAACGGTCTACGCCCGCATCCGGCAATCGACATACCAACAGACATTGATCCGATACCTTCTTCCGGACGCCGATTCGGCATTTGCGGATGTCGGTCTTATCGACGTCCGCGCCCGATGCCGGCTTGCGTGGAACGCGAATGAATTGAAGACAGACGCCGGAGTATATTCGGCTCACATGGGCCGACACGAAGCCGGAAACATTGTCGCCCTGCCGTTCGACCCGTCAACGGTCGCGTTCGATTTCCGCTCATCGTTCAAATCGTTTTATTCTCCGGAGGACCGTCTCCCGTTTGAACGTGTTGCCTTCTACAACAAGTCGAACATTCGGCGGCTCGTCGCGCGGTCGCTGGAGTCCTTACACCATGCGCGTGGATTGCCCTTCGTCCACTGGTGGTATTTCCCAAAGAACGCTCCGTCCGTCGGCATCCTGCGCGTCGACACCGACGAAGGGACTCCCGACGAGATCCGACAGCTTCACGCCCTGGCAAAGGAACTGAAGGTGCCGATGACCTGGTTCGTGGATGTGGAAAATCAGGAACCGTCGCTCGAGACGTTTAAGTGGATGGACAGTCAGGAAGTCGGGCTTCATTGTTACGAGCACAAGGTTCACGAAGGGTATGCGTCGGCCGAACGGGACATGAAG
>DATJYV010000182.1:0-7292 GCA_035499415.1 Bacteroidota bacterium | reverse complement strand
GCCACAAGACTTTCGAGCGGAATTTACTTCTACCGCCTCGTTGCCGAAGTAACCGGAAAAAAGGCGTACGTTGCCGTGAAAAAGATGGTACTCCTGAAATAAGGAGCTGCCTTGCAGCGCTGATTTCGCGACTCCCCTCAGCTGAAGCCGGGTCACGTGGTTTTCTCGCGATGGCCGTACTCCCCATGTATGACACCGCTGCCGTTGTCGATGCGGTCGTTTTGAATACCATTGAATTCCGGACTGGAACAAATCCGATGGCTCCGAACGACGGAACCCGCACAATTTCTCTTCCTGAAGCTAATCTGACAATAAAGAACACAGGTGGGACGTACGAATTCACGCAAGTTATTGACGGAAAACAAGAACGTGTGCGAGTAGAGACCCGCGACGGTATCACCATTACCAAGGACCGGTCGGGCAACGTCCTTGCAAAGAGCGCGCTCAATCGGGTCCATTCGGTATGCATACGATTAAGGATATGAGTTAATTCCTCGGCGAGGTTCTGGGAGTAGTACTGCGTGAATGGAAAAGGCTTGGATCGCTCCAAGCCTTTTTTGTTTCGCCGGGATCCTCGGTCAATTCAATCTTCTTTAACTTAGCGAATACAAGCCGCTTTCTTGAGGGCTGAAAACAGTTCGAGCTTTGCTTTGAAAAAGAGATTGTCATCGAGTTTTGCGTCGGCTTCTGTCACCGATTCGAGGCCGCCTTCGACCTGGGTCTTCTCCCCTCCCTCATATTGAGTGCACCTGTTTGTTACGATCCCCCGGACGGCAACTCCAAGCCTCGTTTTTTGCTTCTGGGATCGGTGAGTACCCCGCACCTGCACTCTGCGTTATGAACGATGGTTCGCTGTCTTGCCTTCACTTTGAAGGATGCGTATATTTCCATTGCAAGTACATCATTCAAAACTTTCGCAATCAGAATTGTCGGATCACTCCCTGTCATCTTGCAGGGCATCGGAAGTGCCCGAATGTACGGCTGGGGGGTATTCCATTTGCCCCCGTAAGCTGCTGATGAATCTGCGGACGAAATGAGATCAGGAATCGCCGAACAAATTCCGAAATCGACATTCATCATTCGCAATTTGCAGGACCCCGTAGCTCCCACCTGCGTTCCGACAAAGGACGTCGGAACTTCGGTGGGCGGGCAATTGGCCATGGAGACTGCGGGCGAACTGGGATCAGGAATCGCAGAACAAATTCCGAACTCGACAATCTCCATTCGCAATTTATAGGACCCCGTAGCTCAATTGGATAGAGCAACAGCCTTCTAAGCTGTAGGTTGCCAGTTCGATTCTGGCCGGGGTCACAAGATGTTCGCGTTCCCAGCCGGAGGCTGGTGCGCCTCCGGCGCAGATTCGCGCCGGGGTCACGAGGTTTCCGCGTCCTCCCATGCAATCTAATCTCTCCTGTGCCTTCAATTCACAAAATTCACATCCAGGCAGAAAAGAAATACGAGCCGATTCTGGCCCGTTTGCCGTGGCATATCCCGCTCGAAGAATGGTGCAGTCATGGAATTCGCCATCTCGATATCAAACGCGGCATCGGCCGGCATCCGGTCGCGTTCGTGCAGGTCGGCACGACCCAGTTCGTCGTCAAGGAGCTCGGCTATGAGTCCGCGTTGCGGGAAGTCCGCAACTACAGGACGATGCTCGAGTTTGGAATCCACACGCTCGTTCCCGTCGGATGCGTTGCCCGGACGGACGGGATCCTGGAAGTCGAAACGCCCGTCGGATTACAGCATGAGAAGGACATCGTCGGATATTCGGTCACTCTTCTGGTCGACCGCGTTCTGCCCGATTCGCAACTCTATCGCCGGGCGTTTGCGTTCGAGAATCGAAAGCGTATCTGGGATTCGATCGTCGACCTTTTCGTGGAACTCCATGCCGCCGGCGTTTACTGGGGGGACGCGTCGCTCGCGAATACCCTTGTGAAGTTCTTGAACGTCGAAGTTCCGTACGTCGGCAGAAAAACCCGTCTCCGGGCCTACCTCGCGGACGCCGAAACCGTGGAGATCTATCCGAATCTTTCGGACGCTCTCCGCAAGGCCGACGTCGATTTTTTTCTCGAATCGATGAACTGGGTCCAGGAGGATCTTCGCGCGAGCGGAGTGCTGCGCGACCCCATGGCCACCGAAGCGGACCGGGGATATATTTCCGCCGAATACGAAAGAATGTACGATGTGAACAAGAAGACGGGAGACTTTGAGCGGCTGACGGAGATCAAGCTCCTGAAGAGTCTCGGGATCGTGCGCGACCCGGCCTATCTCGAGATTCTCCAGAAGCACATCGAGGAACACAAGTGGTATCTGGGCGAACGCGAGGGGTCCGACGTTCCGACGGCACGCGCCGCCGAAGACTGGCTCAAGTCGGTTTTCGTTCCGATGTGCCTCCTGTTCAAGGAAGAAGGAGTGATGACAATCTTCCCGCACAAAACTGCCTCGGAGCTCTATGTTGAGATCATGACGAACAAATATTATCTGAGCCGGGCGCAGGGGAGCGACGTGGGGATGGTTCATGCGACCCGGGACTTCGTGAAACGATTCGGCCGCGAGACGATTGCCGCGAATGTCTGGCGCCGGATAACGCACCGCATGGTCGAGATCTTCGGAAGGAGAGAGCAGTTGATGCTGGGGGCGATGATGATTGATTAGATTTATCGGTCCGGCAGATAGAACACGCGTTCACCGAAGCATTTCTTGCCTCCTGTCTCATCATTGACTATCTTCGTTTCTCTTTTATCCACAATTGCACAGCCACAGTTGCGTTCAGAAGCGATGCACCGTCCGTCGGGCGCAGAGCCCGTCCTTCAGACCAAGGACCTCGGCAAACGCTACGGAGACCGATGGGCCGTTCGAGGTCTCAATCTTCAGGTTCACCGCGGAGACGTGTTTGGATTCCTCGGGCCGAATGGCGCGGGGAAAAGCACCACCATCCGCATGGTTCTCTCCCTCATCGCTCCGACCAGCGGCGAGGTGGAGCTCTTCGGCCGTTCCCTCAATCTTCATCGAACCGAATCACTCCGCTCCGTCGGCGGCATCGTCGAAAAGCCCGATTTCTATCTCTACCTTTCCGCCGTCCGAAACCTTGAGATCGTCGGCTCGCTCATCGGCGGAGTCGCGCGTCAGCGAATTCTGGAGGTTCTCGACCTTGTCGGGCTTGGAGACCGCGGACGCGACCTCGTCAAAACATATTCCCACGGCATGAAGCAGCGGCTCGGGATCGCCCAGGCCCTGCTCGGCGACCCGGAGCTCGTCATCCTCGACGAACCGACGAACGGGCTCGACCCGCAGGGGATGAAGGAGATCCGGGAGCTGATCGTCCATCTCGCGCGCGACCGGCGGAAGACTGTTTTTCTCTCGTCCCACCTTTTGAACGAAGTCGAAATGGTTGCAAACCGGATGGCCATCCTCGCCAAGGGAGAACTCGTCGCTCAGGGGGAGGTCGAAGAGCTCCTGAAGTCGGGGGGTCAATACGTCTTTGTGACGGGCGAGCCAGGAACGCGAATCCGCTCTGTACTTCGAGGGCTGCCGCTGAGCGTTACGAAGTTTGAAGAAAAAGAGGGTGGGTTTGAAATCTGGATGGACCAGGGGGACATACCGTCGCTCAACGCGCAGCTCGTTCGCCGCGGCGTCCGGGTTGCATCCATCGTTCCCCGACGGTCGCTGGAGGAGTACTTTCTTTCGATCACGGAGCCACAGGAGCGGTAGACGATGGGCCGACTGGTGTATTCGGAACTGCTGAAGACCTTCCTGAAAAAGAGGACGTACCTCGGATTTCTGATCATCCTTATCATCGTTCCACTTGTCGAAGTGGTCATGAAGGTTGAAGGGGGACGGTACCTTTCGATGACGACGCGCGGGCTTGCGATGGATTTCAGCATTCTCGGCAATCCGTTCAACGGCTGGTTCGTCGCGCATTCGATCATGAACAGTCTCTGGGTCCAGATCCCCCTTCTCATCTCGTTCGTCGCGGGGGATCAGCTTGCCGGCGAGGCGACGAGCGGAACCTACCGGCTTATCCTGATCCGGCCGGTATCCCGAACGCGGGTCATCACCGCAAAATATGTTGTGACGGTGATTTATACGGTCCTGTTCGTGCTCTTTCTCGGCGGCTTGAGCATCGGTCTCGCGCTTGCCCTGCTCGGCGGCGGCGATCTCTTTGTTATCGGGCGCTCGATCGTCGTCCTCGCGTCCTCGGACGTTGCGTGGCGGTTTTGTGCGGCCTATCTGCTCGCATCCTGGGGCATGATTTCCATCGCAGCGATCGCGTTCTTCTTCTCGTCGTTCGTTGAAAATGCCATCGGCCCGATTGTTGCCACGATGGGAGTTCAAATCGTGTTTCTCATCATCTCCAATATTCCCTCCCAGTTTTTTGACGACGTGAAACCCTACCTGTATACAACCTACATCAATGTCTGGCAGAAGTGCTTTATGACGCTCGTTCCGTGGGATGATGTGTGGAAATCGGTCGCGGCATTGGGCGCGTATTCCGTCGGATCATTCCTGCTTGCGTGGATGATCTTCGTCCGAAAAGATATTCTTTCGTAGGGGATTTGTGAAAGGGAACGCCGCATGACAGAAACGCCCCGCTGGTTGACGCGACTCCGGTCCGGATTCCATCCCACGTACTGGGTTGCGAACACATTGGAGTTGTTCGAGCGATTCGCCTTCTACGGAACCAAGGCGGTGCTGACGGTTTACCTCGCGATAAAGGTCGGGCTCGGAGCGCAGGCGGCGGGGTCGCTCGCGGGACTTTTCTCGGGTCTGATCTTTTCTCTTCCCATCGTGGCCGGCGTGTTCGTCGACCATTTTGGCTTTCGCAAGTCCCTCATGGTCTGTTTCGCAATTTTCTGCGTCGGCTATTTTTCGATCGGGGTCGCGGGATTGGCGTTTGGGCAGAGCATCGTCGCCGTCGTCGGCAAGGTCCCCTACGTCACGTCTGTCATCATCCTCACGGCCATCGGCGGTTCGCTGATCAAACCATGCATCGTCGGCACGGTGGCGCTCACGACAACGCCGGACGCAAAATCGCTCGGGTATTCCATCTACTACACGCTCGTGAATATCGGGGGCGCGCTCGGACCGATCCTGGCCCTTCAAGTGCGCGAGAATCTCGGGATCGAGTATGTCCTGATCATGTCTTCGGCCACTTCCCTCTTCCTGTGCGCAGGGGCATATTTCTTCTATCGCGAGCCGGCCGCCGAAACCGTCGGGCCGAAGAGGACGTTCGCAGGCGTTTTCCGGGACATGATGCTCGTGTTCCGGAATTTCCGATTCATGTCTTTCCTGGTGATATTTTCCGGATTCTACGTCATGTTCTGGCAGATATTTTATTCGTTTCCGTTTTATACACAACGGGTCCTGCACTTTGAGCGATTCGAACTGCTGGAGACCGTCGACGCATGGGGAATAATTTTCCTGAGCGTGCCGCTCTCGGCGCTCGTTAAGCGGTGGAGCCCCATAGCCGGCATGTCCGCCGGTTTCCTGGTGGCCAGCACGTCCTGGCTCGTCATTGCTTCGCACGCCTCGGTCTCTGCCGCGGTCGTCGCGATGGTCCTCTTTGCCGTGGGCGAGGCATCCCAGGCGCCGCGATTCTACGAATACGTGGGCGACCTCGCGCCGCGGGAGCAATTGGGAACGTTCATGGGGTTCGCATTTCTCCCGGTCGCGATCGGTTCGTTTGTGGCCGGGCCCCTGTCGGGATGGCTTGTGCATCATTACCTTGAAGAGACGATGAACCCGTCGGCGATGTGGTACATTCTGGCCGCGATCGGGTACGGCTCGACGCTGCTCATGGTCGGATACAATGTGCTGTTCGCGCGAAAGGGGGTTGCGGTTTGATGATAAGGGCAATTGCAGTTGCGGCCGTGATAGCGGCGATAGGATACGCGCCGCAAAAAGGGAGGCCTTCGGCGAAGGAAGTGATGAGCAATGTGGCGAAGACGTACGAAGCGGTCGACGATTTTGTCGTGACGCTGGAGGGGGAAGTTCATATGGAGCGACTCGAGATGCCGAAGACGACCGTGACGATGTATTACAAGAAGCCGGCGAAAACGCATTTCAGCTCGGCGGGGTTTGCGATGCTCCCCCGGGAAGGGATGATGCTCAATCCCGCGCAGCTCCAGGACCGATACGACGCAACGTTGCAGGGAGAGGAGACGGCGGACGGCGCAAAACGGTACAAGCTTCAGCTCGCCGCAAAGGATCCGCAGGCGCGGGTCCGGCAGATGTACGTCTGGGTGGACCCGTCGAACTGGACGATCGTGAAGACCGAAAGCGTGCCGTATGAGGGAAGGAATCTGACGTTCGAATTCAAATACGGACTGCAACAGGGAAAATACTGGCTTCCGGTCTCCATGAAGGCGACCTTTGGTGCGGCCGCGCCCGCCCCGGACCGCTCCGGCTCCGACCTATCGCAGACGCCCGCCGCGGCGCTGGAAGAAATGCAGCGCGCTCCGCGAAGCGGGACGGTCGAGATCACCTACTCGAACTACCGGGTGAACGTCAATCTGCCCGACGGGATTTTTGAGGAGAAGAGCGGAAAGTAGGGGGCGAGTAATTCGTTGGTGATTTGGTGATTGGATAAATTGATGATTGGGTAACTGGAAGAACGAGTTCCGAGTTTCGGGTTCAGAGTTGCCAGTTTCGAGTTTCGAGCGACGGGTTCGGAGGACTGGATGCCGAACGCTGACCGCTGAAAGCGGACCGCCAACCGTCGCCCTGCGTCTCGTCTTTCGCAACAAGCTCCGTCTCCGCTTCCTTCTTCTTACAACCGATTGCTCCGGGCTTCAGGTCGGAGCAACCCGGTCAGCGACCTCTTCATTTTCATCGTCTGATTTTTCCTCTTGACTTTTTCATGAGTCTGACTTATTATTTAGGGCACCCTAAATATTGAGTTAGGGCATCATGGCAAAAGAACAGACCGAAAATTATCTCAAGAACATCTACAAGCTGCAGAGTCACGGGGGCAAGGTGACAACGTCGTCCCTCTCGCAACAGTTGAAGATCACTCCCGCTTCCGTCTCCGAAATGGTCCGGCGTTTGGCGGAAGAAGGCTACGTTACCCATGCGCCGTACAAGGGCGTCCAGCTGACGGTGGAAGGCCGGAAGAAGGCGTTGCGGATCATCCGACGTCACCGGCTGTGGGAGCTCTTTCTTGTCCGGATCCTGAAATACCACTGGGACGAGATTGACGAGGAGGCCGAGCGCCTCGAGCACATCACGTCCGACCGGCTCGAGCGGCGGATCGATGAACTGCTCGGGTTTCCGGACCGCGACCCGCACGGAGA
>DATJYV010000181.1:0-7557 GCA_035499415.1 Bacteroidota bacterium | reverse complement strand
CGTCATTCCGAACTCGGTTCGGAATCTGACCTCCTGAGACTGACTCATTTGGATTAAGTCGGACCCTGAGACTCAGCCGGAGGTTGATGCGCATTTGGCGCAAAGTTCAGGGTGACGCGATCTGGGTTTTTGAAACAGCTTTTAACAGCTGAAAGCGAACAGCCGCTCTTCTGTTGTCCCCCTCCTCACAATCCCCTATATTGTTTCGCATCGTGTCATCCCTCCACGGTTCTTCAGGAGAATCCCGAAGTGAGTCAAGCCACGGTCCGTCGAAGTTTTTTTTTGCTGCACCTTACAGTTGCGTTGGTCGTCTTCTATCAAAGCATTGACACAGTATACCGCGCGGTCGTCGGGCATTCATTCGGCGAAAACAACCTGCATGTGACGCTCCTGGCCAGCGTCGAAGCGATTGCGGCCGTCTTGTTTTTGATTCCAAAAACGTTGAAGCTTGGAGGCGGAATACTGCTTGTCATTTTCGGAATTGCCCTCGTTGTTCACGGAGTCCGCGCCGAGATGCCGCTGCTTGTCTATGCCGCCGCGGTGTTGTTCATCGTCGTGCGTGGAAGCGAGAGGCTTTAAGACGAAGGGTTGAGGATTGAGGTTAAGGGTTGAGGGTTACGGTTGAGGATGAAGAATGATGATCGACGCGAAGACCTTTCCTGACATAGACCCGCAGGATTTCACCGTCCGGCCGATTGAACAGGCGGAAACCATTCCGTCGAGATGGTACACCGACCAGCGCTTCCTGGAGCTTGAGAAGAAGGCGATCTTTGAAGATTCGTGGCAATATGTGGGGCATACTTCGAAGCTTGGCGCGGCGGGAAGTCAGATCGTCGGCACGGTTGCAGACAATCCGGTTCTTGTCGTCCGCGGAAATGACAGCCGGCTTCGCGCGTTCTACAATGTCTGCCGGCATCGGGGCGGACCGCTGGCGTTGGAAGATTGCACATCGAAAGTTCTCCAGTGCAAGTATCACGGCTGGACGTATCTCCTCGACGGAAGCCTGAGAGGAACGCCAAAATTCGACAGAACCGAATTGTTCGACAAGAAAGACTATGGGCTTGTGCCTGTGGAAGTCGAGACCTGGCAGGATCTCGTCTTTGTCCATCTTTCAGAACATCGGCATCCGCTCGAAAAGACGTTGGACGGAATTGCACGGCGAATCAGTCCCATGAAGATCGGCGGCAAGAAATTCCATTCGCGTGTCGTCTATGATGTTCGGTGCAATTGGAAAGTGTACGTCGACAACTATCTTGAAGGATATCACCTTCCCTACGTCCATCCCGAGCTTACGACGATGCTCGACTACCAGAACTATGTCACGGAAACCTTCGGGCAATACTCACTCCAGTTCAGCAGAATCGCGAAGAGCGGCGGCGTGTACGACAGCGGTTCCGCCTTCTACTATTTCGTTTTTCCGAATTTCATGCTGAACATTCTCCCCGGGCGACTCCAGACGAATCTTGTTCATCCCGTTTCTTCGGACCGATGCAGAGTTATCTTCGACTATTTGTATGATGACACCGAGTCGGCAGCGGGGCGAAAAAGAATTGAGGACGATTTGAGTTACAGCGACCGTGTTCAGCAGGAGGATATTGAAATCTGTGAGCGCGTTCAGCAAGGCCTTTCGTCGCGTGCATACGACAAGGGCCGTTTCTCCCCGGAGATGGAAGCAGGAGTCTATCATTTCCAGTCACTGCTCAAGAACGTGTTCAAGAAGGCGTTGAGGATCTGAGAGCGCGGGACGGTTTTCACTTACGAGTCATGAGTTGTGATTGCTGATTGCAGAATGCAGAACGCTGACCCCCCTGCGTCCCGACCTCCATCGGGACTTTGGCAGGCAAACCGCTGACCGCTTTTTTCCAACAATGTCCCTCAGGAATTCTTTTCATCAGGGCGACACCGAACTCCCCCGCGAGCTCTCGCTGCTCGATTCCACGATGGTCAACGTCGGGAGCATGATCGGCTCCGGAATCTTTCTCGTCCCGGCGACGATCGCCCTGTACTGCCGTTCTTCGTCCCTTATCATCGGCGTCTGGATCTTCTCCGGCGTCGTCAGTCTGTTCGGCGCACTCTCAATTGCGGAGCTCGGCACGCTCATGCCCCGGGCCGGGGGAATGTACGTGTATCTCACCGAAATCTACGGCCGGCTTTGGGGATTCCTCTATGGGTGGTGTTCATTTGTCGTCATCAACACCGCTTCAATTGCCGCGGTCGCCGTGACGTTCGCTCTTTCGCTGGGCGCGCTCTTTCCCATGACCGCACTCGCCGTTAAAATCGTCGCCATCGCGTCAATTCTCCTCCTGACATTTATCAATTGCTTCGGTATTGCCCTGGGAGCCATGGTCCAAAACGTCTTTACGATTACCAAAATCGCGGCTCTCGCTTTTCTGGCGCTCCTCAGTTTCGCCCTGAGTCATGTTTCCCGGGCGGCGTTCTCTCCCGTTCTTCCGGACGTTCATTTCTCGTCGCTTGCCGGGACGATCGTGCTCGCTCTCGGCGCCGCGCTCTGGTCGTACGACGGCTGGATCGAGATCACCTACGTCGCCGGCGAAGTCAGGAATCCCGACACCACGATTTCTCGTTCTCTCTTCTTGTCCACCCTCATCGTGATCGTCGTCTACACGCTCGTGAATCTCGGGATGGTCAACGTCCTCTCCGTTTTTGGAATGGCCCGCTCGACCGCCGTCGCGTCCGACACTGCATCGCACCTTCTCGGTTCTGCGGGCGTCATCTTCATCGCGTCGGCAGTCGCGATTTCGACGTTCGGCACCAACAACGGCTTCATCTTCACGTGCCCGCGCATTTATTATGCCATGGCGCGCGACGGGGTCTTCTTTCGCTGGCTGGCGTACGTCCATCCCCGAACGAAAACTCCCATTCCGTCTCTCATCGCCCAGGCCGTACTCTCGTCCCTCCTCGTCCTCTCCGGATCGTTCGAGCAGCTTTATACCTACGTCGTCTTCGTCTCGTGGATTTTCTATGCCCTTTCGGCCGTCGGCGTTATTATTTTGCGGCGCAGACAGCCCCGCCTTGCGCGCCCCTACAAAACGTGGGGATATCCTGCGACGCCCCTTCTCTTTGTCATGTTTGCACTTTATCTTGTGGTCCAAACCATTGCCGCAGACCCGAGAGATTCGATCTTCGGCGTTGTGATCGTTCTTCTCGGCCTTCCGATGTATCTTTTCTGGCAGGGAAGGTCGAAAAGAGTTGAATCGCAAAAAGGATAGAAGTTGGGGGACAAATAAAAGTAGTACACCACGAAGTGTCAGTTTATCAGAGCTTCGAAACGCGGAGACTGTCATTCAAATCCACCGATTCCTACACCGCAATGGCACTTTCTCTTTATGCAAAGAGAAAGTGCCGCAAAGAGAAACCAGCGCCGAAATTAAACGCGCCTATGGGAACAGTCTCGCGCGGTCCTGCCTGCATGCCGAGAACACTTCTGACTTCACTGCGTTTCGGCAGACAAGTCTGCAGGCGGGCCGAAATTCCGCTGCGGAGGGTTAGGTGATAAATTCATGAGCGTACGCTTGCAGCGGAATTTAACGCACGTGAAGTCATTCCTCCCACATGCCGTAATTTCGGCGGTCTGAGTAATTGCATCAAGGCTCTTCTGGGTGGTGTACTTGGTTTGTTTGTCGCATAACCGATAAACGGTAGAGTAATGGGCAAGAAGGATCCCCGCATCGACGCGTACATTGAACGGTCCGCGGATTTTGCAAAACCGATTCTCCGGCATCTTCGGAAAATCGTTCACAAGGGATGTCCGGCCGTTGAAGAGACGATCAAGTGGGGACGTCCGAATTTCATGTACAAAGGAATTTTGTGCGGTATGGCGGCTTTCAAACATCATTGCGTCTTCGGATTGTGGAAAGGAGACCTCGTCGTCGGGAAAGCAAATCCGAAGTCGATCGAAGCGATGGGAAATTTCGGAAGGATCACGAATGTAGGCGACCTCCCCTCCGATTCGATACTGATCTCTTACATCAACATGGGGGTGAAGATTCAGGATGCGGGGATCAAGCCGCCGTCCAAATCCAAAAGGCCGAAAAAACCGTTGAGGATCCCGTCATACCTGGCACGCGCGCTGGGGAAGAGCAGGAACGCTCGAACGACCTTCGAGAATTTCAGCAACTCCAATAAGCGGGATTACGTCGAGTGGCTGACGGAAGCGAAGACGGAAGAGACAAGATTGAAGCGACTGAAGACAGCTATCGAATGGATGGTTGAGGGAAAGGAGAGGAATTGGAAGTATATGAGGAAGTTGAGAAGTTGAAGGTCGAAAGTTAAACGAGGGAGGTATGAGTTTCGAGTTCCGGGTTCAAATGGATGATTGCTGACAGCTGAAAGGGAGATATGAAAAAAGAAATTTGTATCAGGTCCCGGGAGTTCGACGCCCGCGTACTGCGGCTCATTCTTCTCTTGATTCTCGGCATGAGCTTCTCGATCGCCCAACAATCGCAGGGCACGGTCGTCTGCACGGTTGCCGAGAAGGAGCCGGCGCTTGAGCCTGCGCTCGACGTTCGGCTTGTCGAATTCACGACAGGATCCATCGTTCAGGCGCTCCGGATCCAGCCCAACGTCGAGTTTAACATCCGGAATGTTCCCTTCGGCGTCTACAACCTTGTGGTCGTCGCAGACTCCATCACCGTGGGAGAACGGCGGGTCGAAGTTCGCTCAACCGTTCCGGTTCGGATGACGCTGACCACCGAGAAAGAATACCGTCTCGAGGAAGTGACAGTCCAGGGGCTTACACTGCCGACGACTGAATCGCCTCCGCGCGCGACGTACCCCGCTTCCGTTCTCGAAAAAATGCCGGTCGTTTCGGCCAACAAGAGAATCGAATCGGTGCTCCTGAACACGGCGGGCGTCGTCCCGGACGAGGACGGACGCATGCACATGCGCGGCGAACACGCCCAGATGCAGTACGTTATCGACGGCATTCCAATCACCACCGACATGAGCCGCGTCTACTCCAGTCTTCTCAACACCCAGATGGTCAAGTCGATCGACATCTATTCCGGATCGCTCAACGCCGAGTACGGCGTTGCGACATCGGCGGTCCTCGCGGTCACGTCGAAGACCGGGTTCGACCAGCCGCTCTTCTCGACCGGAAGCGTTGAATACGGATCCTTCGGCCAGAAGGAGGCTGTCGCGGAAGTCGGAGGGAATATTCGGAACTCCAGCGCATTCTATGCGACGGGAATCCTCAGCGAGTCAGACCGATACCTCGACCCGATCAGCGGCTTCGACCCGATTCACGACCACGGCCAGAACGGCTCGGCGTTCGGCACGTTCAACACACTCCTCAGCCCTTCCGTCGACCTCAACGTCCTCGGCATGTACGACCATACCGTCTACGACGTTCCCAACAGTTCCGTGACGAGCCGGCAGGACCAGGTACAGACGCTTCATGACTACCTCGTCGGAGCGCGGCTCAACGCCCAGCTGGACCAACGCTCGATGCTGAGTCTCGTGGTGTATAATCGCCAAACCGGGGCAACGATCACGAGCGGCGGCTTGTCGGGAATTTCTTCCCCCGCCGATTCCGCGCAGGCGGTCGAACAGAACGAAAAATTTTTTATCGGCGGAGACCGTTCCCTGACCCAGTCGGGGGGGCAGCTTGAGTATTCCACACAGTTCGATTGGCTTTCCGTCTCCCATGACCTCAAGGCGGGCATCGGCGGCGAAATCTATCCCATCCACGAATATTTCACGTTTGCCGTGACCAACCCCGCCGTTTCGGACTCGAGCATTCCCGGCGGCGACATTCGCTATCGGGCGATCGACATCACGCAGGGAGGCAAGCCGTTCCTCGTCGACCAGTCGAAGCAGGGAAGCCGCGCATCGGGATACGTCCAGGATGCCTTTCGACTGAACGAATGGAGGTTCGGCGTCGGCGTTCGATTCGACGATTTCAATCTCTTCACCAACGAGTTCAATGTCTCGCCGCGGGTCAACGTGGCATACGAGTGGAATCCCGACCTTGTCCTTCGCGCATCGTACAACCGCATCGTGATGCAGGCGCCGCTGGAGAACATCCTCGTGTCCAGCTCCGATGAAGCCCGCACGCTCGCAGCGGGTGCGCAGGGAAATACGCCGACGCGCGTGGGAAGTGAACTCTCTCATGTGCTCGAAGTCGGGGCGCTGTACCGCCTCAACAATTTCGTCGATTTCGACCTGGCGGGCTATTCGAAGTTCATCGATAATTTTCTGGTCAACGTCGAACTCGGCAACAGCGGGGTGATTTTTCCGATCAATTTGAAGAAGGGGCTTGTTGCGGGGGGAGAATTGATCGCGCGATTGCGGGATTGGAACAACCTCTCCGGCGTGCTGTCCTTCGCCACGAGCGCATCGCTCGGCCTGAAGCCCGACGACGGGTCATCCCCTGTTGCGGCGGGTTTGATTCTCGGGGAAGAAGGGAACAGCTATTCGCAGCCCTTCGGCGGAGAATCATCCTTCCCCACGGAACACAACCAGCTGATCACCATCTCGATGACCCTCGACTATCGTCTGGCGGACGACCTTTCGGTTGTCCTCGGAGGGCGTTTCGATTCCGGATTGCCGTTCGACCTGACCGACAAGAACGGCAAGGGGCTGGACGCGCAGGATTCCCGCACGGAGCTGGAAAGTCGGGGGTACTCCGACGCGGTGATCGACCTTCTTTCGCTTACTCCGGACGAACCGGGGTCGCCCGACAAATCCGTCGCCCCGCACGCGACGTTCGACCTCGGTATCGGGTACGACATGCACGCGGACTTGAATATCCCCATCCGGCTGTCGCTCACCCTCCTGAACGTCCTCGACACTGAATATCTGTACAAGTTCGAATCGAGTTTCGGCGGAACCCACTTTGGCATCCCGAGAACCATATCACTTCGGGTGGAGGCGGGATTGTAAAGCCTCAGGTTTCCTGCGCAAATCGGCCCCTGAAACTCAGCCAGAGGCTTATGGGCCTTCGGCCCAACGTTCAGGGTGACGAGCTCGCGTTTTTGGAATGGCTTCCAGCGTGCGGTCGTGAGTCTGATTTCATCCGACTTTACAGTTTTCGTGAAAGATTGTATCTTCGAATACCGAGGTTAGTGTCGAGGGCTTATCGATGAAGGTATTGAGGATGGGACCTGCCAATAATTTACTGAAGCCGCTGCCTCGGGTCGCTGTGCTCGTGCTTTACGCTTTTCATGCCTACGGTCAATCTCCGTCGCGATCCGCCGCATCCGTCGAACATCCCCCCGTTCCGAATTCCGTCGAGAAAATTTCAGCCGGCCTTGCCGGATTCTATTCCCGAAGCCAGGCCAGCTCCTGGTTCGATGTTGATTACTATTCGCTGAACCTGGACGTCGACGTCTCAACGCCGCTCCTTTCCGGTGGCGTCACGATCGTCGGTCATGCCACCGCAAGCACGTCGGGGCCTCTGACGCTGGACCTGATGAACACGATGCACATCGATTCGGTCTCCCTGGATGGAGTTCGAGACGCGTTTGTCCAGAATCCCGCCTCGTTCGACGTTATGCTCGGACGCAGTTACAGCGCCGGTCAACAACTGACGATCGT
>DATJYV010000180.1:0-46471 GCA_035499415.1 Bacteroidota bacterium | reverse complement strand
AGCGCGCGACCGGTTCGCTCCTTCACGCGTGGGATGCAAACCTCCACGCATGCGTCGTCCGGAACGGCTCGGGAGATCTTTACTCCGTCGTGGGGGCAGATCGGGAACCCGAGGAGTTCGTCGTCGGACAATTCTCCGCGGTTCAGGTCCTGCCTACGGGACTTGTCGGAACGAACACGAAGGATATCATCGTCGGTATGGGTTTCCGCTTGTCTCTCAATCCAAGGTCTCCTCAGGCGACGGTCATCTTCTCCGGTTCGGGTACAGGCGAAGCGGATGCGGTGCGCGCCTTCGAAGCCATTGCGAAAAACCCTGCGCAGGTCCTTGCGCGGCAATCGAACCATTTCCGGAGCTTGCTCGAGGATTCGACCGTCATCACCGGTCCCGACGATTCGTTCAACGCGGGGTTTCGATGGGCATTGGCCGCGATGGACCGTTTTGTCGTCGAGACTCCGCACCTCGGGACGGCGTTTGCGGCCGGATTCGGCTTCTCCACATCCGGATGGGACGGAGACCAAAAGGTGAGCGGCAGGCCCGGATACGCCTGGTACTTCGGGCGCGATTCGGCCTGGACCTCTCTCGCCGCATTGGAGTCCGGGAATGCGGAGCCCGTTCGGAGCACTCTGGAATTGCTCGGCAGGTACCAGGATCTCACCGGGAAAATCCTCCATGAATTGACGACGAGTGGATTTGCCCACTACGATTCGGCCGACGCGACGCCGCTGTATGTCCATCTCATGGGAAGATATCTTGCCGCGACGGGCGACCTGTCGTTCATCCGGAAGGAATTTCCCCGCCTCCTCAAGGCGATGCAGTTTTGCTCTTCGACCGACACCGACGGCGACTTGCTCATCGAAAACACGAACGTCGGTCACGGATGGGTTGAAGGAGGGAAGCTTTTCCCCGTCCACACCGAGCACTACCTCGCTTCGTGCTGGTACGCCGCACTTCATTCGGCTGCGAGCGTCGCTGCCGCAGTCGGGAAAAAAACCTTAGCGTCGGAGTGGTCAGGAAAGGCAAAGCTCGTGCGGGAAACCATCCTCAACACGTTTTGGAACCCTGCACGGGAGTTCTACAACTTCGGCAAATATGCGGACGGGACATTCAACACCGAAAAAACCATTCTCCCGGCCGTGGGAATGTATCTGGGTATCGCAGATCAAGACAAGGCGGATGCATGCTTGTCGGAATATGCGAGCGCGAACTTCACCGCTGACTGGGGAACGCGAATCATCGGCAGGGACAATCTCTTCTTTAATCCGCAGGGGTATCATTCGGGCTCCGTGTGGCCGCTTTTTTCCGGATGGAACTCGCTCGCTGAATTCCAGTGGAACCGGCCTATGCAGGGCTACCTGCACCTGATGAACAATCTCCTCCTGTATAATCAGTTCGCCGCCGGATTCATCCAGGAAGTTCTGCACGGAGACGTCTTTCAGCCGGCCGGCGTATGCCCCCATCAGGCGTGGTCCGAATCGATGGTGGTACAGCCGACCCTCGAGGGAATGCTCGGTCTCCTCGTCGATGCGCCCGCGCATCGCATCACTCTCCGGCCGTACTTTCCGCCTTCCTGGAACTCCGCCGAAGTCCAAAATATCATCGTGGGAACGACAAGGGTGCGTGTGCAGATGAAGCGCACGGGAGACACGACCCGCTACACGTTCAAGGCCGAGCGGAAGGAACGCAAGCATTCAAAACCGGAAGCCCTGCGCGTGACATTGCAACCGGCGTTTCCGCTCGGTACGCGCGTCAAGTCCGTCTCCATCGGTTCCCGAAGAAAGAAGATCGAGAGAGTTATTCGCCGTCCGTACGATGTGCCCCCCATCGAGTTTGATTTCATCCGCGACGTCGAGGTGTCGATTCAGCATTCGGCAGGCATCGCGCTGGTCCCGCCGGTTTCCAGCCCGACGGTCGGCCAGTCGTCGAAGGGACCGCGGATCATCGCGGAAGAGTGGAAGAACGGAACGTACCGCCTCACGGTGGAAGTCCGGCCGGATACCGAATACACGTTCGACCTCCGGGATCCGGACCGGATGATACGGGTGGTCGAAGGTGCGACACTCGAACGAAGAAGAAACGAGTATCTCGAGATTCGGGTCGCTCCGGACCCGCAAGCGGCGATTTCAGGGGCGTACGTGCGGCGGGAAATTGTCGTCGTTACCTGAAGCCGTTCGTCACGGACGCTTGACAGAACAACAGGGTGACGCCACAGAGATTCGGGTTCAAGTGCTCAATCGCCCTCGCACCTTCGCCTCCCATCGATTGTCCTGAGACGTACAGGCGGCAGTGTCTACGGGATATTCGCGAGTGGCCTCCCACAACAATTGCGCGACTGCCGGAGTTTCGAAATCGACCCATAGTCCCCGGCGATAACCCAGACGAAGATTGCCTTTACGGCGATGGTTGGGTACATTCACCCTTCACCTTCCACCGTCGCATGTCGTCGGTCCAGCCAATTACTCCAGACAGCAAGGAACCCCGGGCGGCGCTTCTGCCTCACGAGGCCCTCGAACGGGCCCGGGAATTATACCCGCTGGTCGGGCAAGGGATCATCTATCTCAACCATGCCGCCACCGGGCCTCTCTCGACCCGCGTGATCGACGCCATGTCCCGCTATTATCGCGAGCGCTCGGCGGGAAGGATAGACACGTACGAGCTCGATGTCCCGGTCGTTGCCGAGTGCCGCTCGCTTGTCCAAAGACTTATCAGGGCAAAGTCTTCCGACCGCATAGCACTTGTCGCGAGCACGTCCGACGCATTGAATATCGTCGCTTCGGGATTGCGATGGCGTTCCGGTGACCGCATCGTCCTGAATAACATCGAATTTCCCGCGAACATCCATCCGTATATGTCCTTGAAGCGGCATGGCGTCGAGATCGACCTCGTCGATTCACCCGATGGACGTGTGGCACCGGACATGATCGAGCACGCCCTGACCCCAAGGACCAGACTCGTGGGCATCAGCGCTGTCCAATTCCTTTCGGGGTATCGCGCAGACCTCCGGGCGATCGGCGCGATCTGCCGCGAACGAAACATCGTTTTTGTCGTCGACGGAATTCAGGCAGTGGGGTCTCTTGACATCGATGTGGAAGAAATGAAGATCGACGCGCTGGCCGCCGGGAGTCAGAAATGGATCATGGGTCCGCACGGCACCGGATTCCTGTACGTCACCGAGGCGCTCCAGGAACAGATCGAACAACAATACGTCGGCTGGCTCTCAATGGCAAACCCCTGGAATTTCTACGACTACAAACAGCCGCTCGCCGCGAGTGCCCGCCGGTATGAGGGGGGTTCCCTGAATTATCCGGGATTGTGGGGATTACGCGCCGCGCTCCGGACCTTGACGGATTTCGGTACGGCGACCATTGAGGGGCACATCCGTGCGCTGACGCAGATTCTCACCGACGAGTTCGAACGTCTTGATATGTTCGCCGTTTACTCTCCCATTTCTCCGACGGAGCGTGCGGGCATCGTTACCGTCCAGCCGGCCGTTCCGCTCGACATCCAATCCCTCTTCGAATCCATGCAGAGCCGGAACATCCGCTTTGCCTTGCGCGAAGGGCGTTTTCGTTTTGCCCCCCATTTCTACAACACGCCGGATGAGGTTCGCGCCGCAGCAGCAGCCCTCTCCGAACTTGTGGTCTCCGTTCTTCGCTAAGACCCGGTCACTGGCGCGCGACCTGCTCCTCCAGCCGGAGAATGCGATCCTGTAACCGGCGGATGAGTTTCCGCTGTTCCACCGCGATCGACATCATGATGCTCTCAAAAGGAATGACGCGCATCGCGTAGAAGTTCGCCGCAAGCTGCTGCTTGGCCGCGCGGAAGAGGTCATCAAACAATTCCTGGTCTTCCTTGCGCAGGCCGTGGCGGTATTTCGACCAGCTCGCCAACTCGCTGTCGATGATGTTCGTAAAGGTCGGTACGGTGCGTCCCATGGGGGTTCACTCCTTTCTCCAGAAACAGTTTCGGACGATCCTTTTCTTTCCGCTCCAGCCGGTACACCCGATCCATCGCAGTCCGGACACTTTCGAAGAGCTCATTGCGTTCCGCCGGCAGGACATTCCATTCGGTGCACGCGACGAGAACGGACATCCCGTCCTCTTTCATCCGGCGGAGCGCCTCAAGGATGCGCCCGACGATCTGCCGCACTTCCCGCAGCGGCGCCTGCTCGTCGTAGCAGGTATCGAGCAGGCCGAAGACCATCGCCGTGGTCGAATGAATGCGGCGAAGAAATGCCGGCAGGCGGTTGACGATCGCCTGTTCCATCTGGTAACAGGTAAAACCACGGGAGATAAAAATGTGATTGAGAAAATCGTCCGGCACAATTCCCCGTTCCCGTGCAAATCGCGACAGCAGATGCACGTCGAAATGATTGCCGCCGTCGACAACGGCGCATGAGCCGCCGTGCGCGATCGCCTGCGCCGCCATCAGCAACGAGAGGCGGAACAGGAGGTCGTCTCCGTACAGCAAAAGCAGCTTCCCGGGCGGGCGGACGAACGACTGTGCAAGCTGCCGTGAAACTGCGTTCCCGTCAAGCAACGCCGGCGAATTTCCGGCCGCCCCCGCACCGTTAACCGTTTGGCGATGGAATCCCATGCGGGACAATACGACAAATATGTCGTTGTGTCAAGGGAAAAAAGACAAAATTGTCGTTCGTCGTCACGGCCGCCGTTTCTTGCTTTTCCTTTCCCCGTTGGCTACTTTCATCACGAAAATGTTCACGCTTCCGTGAAAAAGTATTTCACCCTCGTCGTGCGACGCGCGATTCGGCCGGCTTCGGTTGTACTCGCCGCCGGCCTGCTGGGCCCTCAGGCGACAGCACAGCCCCCGCTGCAGCGCATCGCCCCTCCCGACCTCGCCCATTCAATCCACGAAGTATGGACGACCGACAATGGGCTGCCCCAGAATGCAGTCTACGACATCGTCCAGACGGAGGACGGATATCTCTGGCTGGCAACGCAGGAAGGAATCGCACGATTCGACGGGGCTGAATTTGTAATCTTCGACAAGCGAACGACGCCTGAGATCAGAAACAACGACATCTGGGTCCTGCTCGAAAGCCGCGACCACGCGCTGTGGGCGGGCACGAATTCAGGCCTCCTCCGCCTGAAGGACGGGCGATGGACACGGTTCTCGACTGCCGACGGGCTAAGCGACGATATCGTCCGTTCACTCTACGAGGACCGGAACGGAACGATCTGGGCCGGCACGAACCGGGGGTTGAACCAGATCCGGGACGGAACGATCCAACCGTTTTCCCAGCAGGGCGTATTTCGGGACGACGTGGTACGGGCAATCTGCGAAGATTCGGACCGGCGCCTGTGGATCGGTACCGACGGAGACGGCCTTCGCTGTATCGATGACGGTCTGGTGCGGTCTTATTCCGCGCGCGACGGCCTTGCGAGCAATTTCATTTTTTCCCTCGCCGCGGATACGTCGGGAGCCGTCTGGATCGCCACGGAAGATCGAGGCGTCGCCGTCTATTCGCGCGGGAGATTTACGCCGATCCCGCCCGGCCCAAACACGACGGGTCCCATCGTCTACCGGGTCGTCCGCGACCGCCGTGGGTCGATATGGTTTTGCACCTCGGAGAGTCTCACTCTCCTCACGCACGACCATCCCCCGTACACTTTTAAGTCCTACACGACCGATGACGGTATCTCTCGAAAAACGGTTTACTCTTTTTTGGAGGATCGGGAAGGAAGCATATGGGTGGGCACGTTTGCCGGCGGACTCAACCGGTTTTTTGAGGGGTCGTTCAAAACGATCGGGCCCCCCGAGGGATTAAGCGACGACTTTGCCTACTGCGTCCGCCAGAGCGGCTCGGGCGCGATATTGGTCGGGACTGAGAATGGAGGGATGGACGAGATCCGGAATGGAATTGCCCGGCCGTATCGGGTTCAAGGAAAAGCGCTGCGAGAAGGTGTCTACGCCATCTTTGAAGCGCCGGACGGAGACCTCTGGCTCGGGACATTCGGCGCCGGCCTCGGACATGTTCATCGGGGCCTTCTCCGTTTCATAACTCAGGCGGACGGCTTATCTGACAACTTTGTGCGGAGCATCGTCCAGGACCGCTGGGGCGACCTGTGGGTCGGAACGCGCAATGGACTCAACGAGCTCTCTCACGGAAGATGGAGAGTCTACCGGATGCAGGACGGCCTCCCGAATAATTTCATCAGGTCGATGACGGTCGACTCTCACGGTGATCTCTGGATCGGGACGTTCGGTGGAGGACTCTCGCGCTATTCAAACGGTCGGTTTACGACGTTCGATTCAAGGAACGGCCTGTCGTCGGACGATGTACGGTGCATCAGAGAAGACTCGGCCGGCGTTCTTTGGGTGGGAACGGACGGCGGCGGGGTCAACCGGCTGGAACGGGGATCTTTCGTGCCGATCACGACGAGCAAAGGATTGTACGACGACGTCATCCTCGCCATCGTTCCCGATGGAAACGGGCGCTTCTGGATGAGCTGCAATAAGGGAATTTTTTCGGTTCCGCGGCAGGAGTTGTGTGATTGTGCAGACGGAAGGATCCCGGCCGTACACTCCACGGTCTACGGAAAGGAAGATGGGATGCGAAGCCAGGAGTGCAACGCCGGCCAGCCAGCGGGCTGGGAGTCCGCAGACGGGAAACTCTGGTTCCCGACGATCAAGGGGGTCGTTGTCGTGAATCCCGAGCGCCTCGTCCACATCGACGACGCTCCGCGGGTGATCATCGAAAGCATATGGGGTGATGCGGGTGGAACGGTCGAAAACGGTCGAATGATGCTGAAGCCGGGGACGGACCGGATCGAAGTTCGATACACCGCCCCCACCTTTGTGGCTCCAGACCGGGTTCGCTTCCGATACCGTGCGGTCGGGCTGGATGCGAAATGGGTGGAATCAGGTTCGAGGCGCATCGCCTTCTATACAAACCCTCCTCCCGGCAGTTACACGTTCGTGGTCACCACGGAAAACGCCGATGGTCTCTCCTCTGCTCCCCGCGCTTCGGCCGAATTCGTGGTCCAGCCGTTCTTCTACGAGACGCGTTCCTTCCTCGCGGTATCGGCGGTTCTTCTCGCGCTCCTCGGTTACGGCCTCTACGAACTGCGGGTCCGCCAGCTGAAGCAAAACGCCGAGCGCCTGCGTACCCTCGTTCACGAACGGACGATGGACCTTCAACGCCAGTCGGCAATCGCGCAGGAGGCGAACACGTTCAAGTCGACGCTGCTGAGCGTTGTGGCGCACGACCTGAAGAGTCCGCTTATCTCCATCCGCGGATTCGTCCAGCTGCTCCTGGAGGAGGTTTCATCCCTTCCCGAAACGTTTGAGAAAGCCGACATCATCAACCGCCTTTCTCAAAACGCGATCGAGCTCATCAACACCTTGCTCGAATCCGCCGCGCTCGAAAGCGGCACAATCAACCTCACGCTCAAACCGGTCGACCTTTGCGCTTTGACTTCTTCCGTGGTGGACTTCAACCGGATCTATGCACGCCAAAAGCACCAGAAAATCGAATCGCATCTTGAGCCGCCGGGAAGTTGCATCGTCGAAGCGGACGCCGGACGATTGAGTGAAGCGATGGACAATCTTCTCAGCAACGCGATGAAGTTCTCCGACCCGGGAAAGACGATCTGGGTGGAAGTTCGTCGTCTCGCCAGGTCCGTCGAATTCTCGGTGCGGGACGAAGGACCCGGCCTTCCGATCGAGGAGAGACAACTCCTCTTCCAGCGATTCGCAAAATTGTCATCGCGCCCGACCGCCGGCGAGCCATCCACCGGCCTCGGCCTCGCAATCGTTAAACAGCTCGTCGAACTTCATCACGGGAGCGTGCGGGCGGAAAACGTCGAAGCGGGGGGTACCACCTTCATCATCGAGCTTCCCCTGGGTGACCGACAACACGCTCCAACTTGATTCCGGCCGTCAGGGTTAGTATCTTAACGGAGGTTTCGATGAACTTCCGTGAAAAAGAAAAGAAAACACATCCTGATCATCGACGACGAGCCGGCGTGGCGCAACGTCCTCACACACTTTCTGAAGCATAGCGGCTACGACGTCCGGACCGCCGACAGCGGTACGGAAGCTCTGAAAACCCTCACCCGATTTACTCCCGACCTCATCCTGAGCGACGTCCGAATGCCGGACATGAACGGGTTCGACCTCCTCGACACGATCAAGAAAAGAATTCCAAAACTGTCTTCGACCCCCGTCGTTTTCTTTTCCGCCATCGACGATTATGACGCGAAGAAGGTTGCCCGGGATCTCGGTGCGGCGGAATTCATCGTCAAGCCGTTCAACCAGGAAGAAGTGGGGACGGTGATCTCCCGGCTCCTCCCGTAGAGGTTCGGCAACCCTTGGACTCCGGCGCGGATTGGAGGCGGTCGCATGAACCTTCGTAGTCTCAGAAAGTTCCGCTCGTCACTCGGGCCGGTCGAGCAGGCCCAGGTTGTCGCCTCCACAGCCGTCGTCGTTGCCCTCGTCACGATCGTCACCGTTCGCCTGACGAGCGGGCATACACTCGAGTGGCTTCTCTTCGGCAGCGTGCTCACCGTCGGCGTTTTCGGTTTTATCATCGTTTTTTTCACCCTCAAGTACGGCCGCCAGCTCGAAGAACAGCGCCAGGAACTTCTCGCCCTCAACGCCGTCGCCGAAGCCGTCAATCGCGCCGTCGACATCCCGTTCCTCTTCCAAAACGTCCTCCAGGAAATCAAGCGACTCGTCGACGTCGAATACGCGTGGATCTATAAAGTGGAAGGTTCGAAGCTTGTCCCCGTCGCAACCCGCGGCACGGAGGAGCTCGAGACAACGATCATCGACCCGGCGCTCCGGACAACAGATGAAGGGACGGCATGGATCCGCTCACCGCGGATCGTGAAGAAGCCGGCGTCGGGCCGGCTCCGGAAGATGCAACCCTGGCCGTACGGCTCCATTGAGGCGTGGGCTTCCATCCCCATCACGATGAAGGACCAATTCTTCGGCGTCATCGTCGCCGCAAGCAGAATCCGCGACGTCTTCTCCAACAAGCAGGTCGACCTGATCGTCTCGTTTGCGAACCAGATCGGCGTGGCGATGGAAAATGCCGCACTCTTCGACCGGCTCAGGAAATCGGAAGAGCGCTACATGGATCTTTTCGAGCACTCTCCGGATATGTACCACATCGTCAACACGGACGGGATGATCGTGAGCTGCAACCAGACAGAGGCGAGCCGTCTTGGGTACCGCAAAGACGAGCTTGTCGGTCAGCCCGTCCTGAAGGTGTATCCTCCCGATTACCACGACGAGGCGCGCCGGCTGTTGCGGCGGATCTTCGAGCGCAGCGAAGAGGTCAAGGGCCTCGAAGAGCAAATGGTCCGCAGCAACGGCGAGCTGATCGACGTGAGCGTGAACACGTCCATCATCTATGACGAGGCGGGCAAGCCGATTCTCATGCGCTCCGTGGCGAGGGACATCACCGAGAAAAAGAAGCTCGAAGCAAAAATCGTCCACGCTCAACGCATCGACAGCATCGGCAACCTCGCAGGCGGCGTCGCTCACGATTTCAACAATATCCTGACCTCGATCCTGGGATCGACTGCCATCATGATGCGCAAGATGAAGCATGATGATAAATGGTACCGGTTCGTTGAGATCATCGAGACGGCGGCGAAACGCGGCGCCGGCCTCACACGGCAGCTCCTCACGTTCGCCCGCAAGGGGACCGTGCAGTTCCGGCCCATCATGGTGAATGACATTATTGAGGAGACGCTCCATCTTTTCGAACGAAGCGTCGACAAGACGATTTCGATCCGCAAGGCGCTTACGCAGGAAATCTGCCTCATCAGCGGCGACGACGGCCAGGTCCAGCAGGCCCTCTTGAACCTGCTGATCAATGCGCGCGACGCCATGCCGGAAGGCGGAACGATTTCCATCCAATCATCCAAAGTCAATTTCGACTCCCAATCTTCCGTTACCGCCGGGGAAACCCGATCCGGCGAGTATGTTGCCGTCATGATCGGAGACACCGGTGTCGGAATGGACAAGAGGACACAACAGCACATTTTTGAGCCGTTTTTTACGACGAAGGATCAGGGAAAAGGGACGGGCCTCGGTCTCTCGGTGGTCTACGGTGTGGTAAACTCGCACAACGGCTTCATCACCGTCGAGAGCGAGCCGGGGCGCGGCTCTCAGTTTTGGCTCTACTTTCCGCTCCTCGCAGGAACCGAGACCGCACGACGCAGCGCGAAGCCTGCCCGACTCTCCCGTGGAGGCGAGAACATTCTCGTCGTCGACGACGAGCCGGATGTGAGCGAGGTCATCGGAGGAATGCTGCAGAGTCTTGGCTATCGCGTGGAAATCGTGAACAGCGGGAAAAAGGCGATCACGCGGTACAAGAAGAAACCGTTTGACCTTGTTGTCCTCGACATGAACATGCCGACGATGGGGGGCAAAGAAACGTTTTTCAAATTGAGAGAGATCGACCCGCAGGTTCACGTTGTCATCTCCACCGGCTACAGCAACCGGACAGTCGAAACTTCACCCCTCCGCGACATGGTTGACGGCTTTCTCCAGAAGCCGTACCAGCTCGAGGAATTGTCGAAAACGCTTCGCGTCGTTTTTGAGAAAGCTCAGACCTACGAGCACACGTAGACCCCGATGCCCGGCGCCGCTCATTTCTTGAAACTCGCTCAAATTAGTGCTACCATGCCCTTCCACACCGCCGCATCCTCAGGTCTCACAACATGACTCTCGAAACGCTCGGCGAGGAGCTCCACAAGCGACGGCAGGAAAAGCAGATATCGCTGCACGACATCGCCGCGGAAACGCGCATCAATGTGAAATTCCTCGAGGCGATGGAGCAGGGAAAGTTTGCCATCCTGCCGCAAACCTACGTTCGCGCGTTTCTCCGCGAGTATGCGGAGGCCGTGGGCATGAAGGCGGGCGATGTCATGAAGATGTACGATGAGGCGCTGACTCCCGGGGAGTCAAGAGGAGTTCAGGACGGACACTCATCGGCCGAACCTTCCGCCGGCAGCATGCCGAAGCCGGGCTCTCCGTTCCTCAGTCCGGGGCAACTTCAGCGCACACTCGTCCTCGTCGCACTTTTCGCCGGCGCAATCGTCATCACCTTTCTGCTCATCAATTCCAACTCGTCCACCGGTTCTCAGCGCACAGCGCAGGAGATTCCGTTCGACAACGTCGTAAAAGAAACGGAAGCGACGACATTCAAACCTGAGACGACCCAAACCGACACCGTCAAGCCGATTCCCGTACGGGTTGACAGTCTGCGACTGGAGATGGCGACAAGCGATTCCGTCTGGATGAGCATTCTGATCGACGGGAAAAAGACGGAGGAGTATCTTTTTCCTCCGCACCGGAAGCGGACGTGGATGGCGAAGGAACGGTTCAGCGTGACGATGGGAAATGCCGGGGGAGCGACGTTCGTTTTGAACGGGAAGGACATCGGGTCGCTGGGACGGCGTGGTTCGGTTGTCCGGAACACGCTCATTACGGAAGCCACGCTCAACCGGTAGCGGCGATGCATGGTGCGAACGCCTGTGAAGCAGAACGCAATCGCCCGGCGCGTTGAGGCGCTGAAGACCCAAATCCGGGACCACGACTACCGCTATTACGTCCTCGCAGAGCCGGTTATTGCCGACGAGGAGTACGACCGGCTCATGCGCGAGCTCGCAGCGTTGGAGCGCGAACACCCGGAGCTGGCGAGCGCGGATTCGCCGAGCCAGCGGGTCGGGGGCAAACCGGTGAAGGAATTCGCGAGCGTCACGCATGCCGTCCCGATGCTGAGTCTCGCGAACACGTATAATGAGGAGGAGGTACGGGACTTTGACCGGCGGGTTGGATCGTTGCTCGGGGCAGACCCCTACGAGTATGTCTGCGAATTGAAATTCGACGGAGTTGCGGTAAGTCTCCTCTACACGGACGGGATGCTGGCGCGCGGAGCAACGCGCGGAGACGGATGGACGGGAGACGAGATCACGGGAAACATCAAAACGATCCGGTCGGTCCCGCTGCGGCTGCATCGACCGGCGAAGGGATTGGAGACCATTGAGGTGCGCGGCGAAGTGTACATGAACCGGGATGATTTTCGCGCCATGAACGATGAGCGGGAACAGGAAGGAGAGAAGACGTTTATCAATCCTCGAAACTCCACGGCGGGCACGTTGAAGCTGCAGGACCCCAGAATCGTGGCGGGAAGACCCCTGCAATTCTCCGCCTATTTCCTGAGAACCGAAGCGCAGATTCTCCCGCGCCATTCGCAGCGTCTTCAGGCTTTGCGCGAGCTCGGATTTCCCGTCAGCAATAACGTCCGCGTCGCAAAAAATCTCGATCGCGTCGTCGCATACTGGAAGGAATGGGAGCGCCGCCGCGATGAATTGCCCTACGACATTGACGGCGTCGTCGTCAAAGTGGATGACCTGGCTCAGCAGAGGCGGCTTGGTGAGATTGCCAAAAGCCCTCGATGGGCGATCGCGTTCAAGTTTGCTTCGAGAAAAGCGGAAACCCTCCTCACAGGAATTACATTCCAGGTCGGACGTCTCGGCACCGTGACGCCCGTCGCGGAGCTTCAACCCGTGTTCATCGGCGGAACGACGGTTTCCCGTGCGACTCTGCACAACGAAGACTATATCCGGGAGCTCGGACTTCGGCCGGGGGACACGGTGGTTGTCGAAAAAGGGGGCGACGTCATCCCCAAAGTGACCGGCATCAATGAGCGGAAGCGCTCGAAGGAGAGCAAGCGGTTCGCGTTTATCCGGAATTGCCCTGAGTGCGGCACGAAGCTGTATCGGCCGGAAGGAGAAGCGAATTACTATTGTGAAAACACGGAATGCCCGGCGCAAGTCCGCGGCCGCATTGAACATTTCGCCGGTCGGACGGCGATGGATATCGAGGGATTGGGAGAGGCGATTGTCGAGCAGTTTGTCACACTCGGATTCCTCGAAAACTATGCCGATATTTACACGTTAAGAAAGCAAAAGGCGAAGATCGTCTCGCTGGAGGGATGGGGCGAGAAAAGCACGCAGAACCTTTTGGATGCGATCGAAGCGAGCAAGCAGAGGCCGTTTTCACGCCTCGTCTACGCGCTGGGAATCCGTCATGTCGGCGAAGGTATCGCGCAACTTCTTGTCCGCAACCTCGTGTCGATGGACCGATTGATGAACGCAACGACGGGACAGTTGGAGAGAATTCAGGGGGTCGGTCCCCGGATCGCCCGGAGCGTTGTGCACTTCTTCCAGGACCGCCACAATCGGCTGACGATCAAGAGGCTGATTGATGCGAAGCTCCGGATGGAGGAAGAGCCCGGCGCGGTGCGAAGCGATACACCGTTCTCCGGGAAGACGGTCGTGTTGACGGGAAGCCTTGAGGAGCTGACGAGAGACGAAGCGAAGCGGCGAATCGAAGAATTGGGAGGAGTTGTCTCTTCCAGCGTCAGTGCGAAGACCGACCTTGTTGTGGTCGGGGCTTCGCCCGGCTCGAAGCTCACAAAAGCGCGGGACCTTGGCGTCAAAACGATCGAAGAAGCGGAGTTCGTGAAAATCCTGAACAAGAATGATTGACCACCAACATTCCCCCAACATCGCGAGGGTCATATGAAACGATTGAAGCCGCGGTCCATCGGACTCATCATAACGCTCTTGCTGGGAGCGAGTCTGGCGGTCGGCCAGATGCGCAGTCATAAGCTCGGCGTGGGAGTAAACGGCGCCGCGTATCTCTTCACGTCCGATTTTCCGAATACATCCGTCGGAGGGGGGGGAGGCATTAGTCTGAGCTATTCCGTGTTCGAGCATATTGGATTGCGGATGATGCTGGGCTCGGGTGAACTCAAATATTCCGATGCGGCGTCGCACGGCTACACGACGCCCATGTTTTCGGGAAATCTGTATCTGAGCTACGACCTCATTCCCCACGGCAACTTCAACCCGTTCATCTTCGGAGGCGTCGGCGGGATCTACTTTGACCCGCACAGCGACCTCGGCGTCTACCCCACGGGTGGGTTCGACAAGATCGACGTGAACTATCTCGGCGGAGTCGGGTTCGACTACTTCTTCAGCGAGTTCTTCTCGATCACGGTGTCCGGCGAGGCGGCCTTGACGAATACGGATTGGCTCGATGGACTCAAATCCGGGGCCTCGAAAGACGCGTATGACCGCGTGAACGTGGAATTCCGGTACTACTTCTTCGACCAGGATTACATCACGCGCCTCATCAAGGCGTTGCAGGATCGGATGAAAAGGTAACCGGCACCATCGAAGCCGAATGTTCGAGTCGTTGCGGAAGTCCTTCGGAATCCGTTATGCGATCGTTTATTTTCGCAAGAGAAAGGACCAGGAAATTCGATTTACCGAATCGGTCTCGCGGTCGAGACGTGCGCTCGTCATTTTCCCCGAGACGGTGATCGATTGGGAATCGACGCAGGCGGTGTTGAGGTATCTGAGCCGCCGGTTCTCGTCCGGCAGCATGCAACTCCTCGTGCGAAGCGACTTCGTGGCCTCGATCCCGTCGATCCAATCGCTCAAGACGATCACCTACGCGCCGGAAGATGTCAATGCGTGGTACGTCCCGCGAAAACGATTGCTTCGCAAAATCAAATCGAGTACATTCGATGTGGCGCTCGACTTGAATATTCAGCTGGCACTCCCCAGCGCGTTTCTGTGCCGCGAGTCGGACGCTCCGCTCCGCATCAGTTTCGCCAAGCTGAAGGGCGATTCATTCTACAATTTTCAGGTCCAAACGAACACGGGCAGCACAAATCCGATGGCGTATCGAAACTTCATCAAATGCCTCGACATGTTCTGATGTCCCCGACCGGAGCACGTAGTGCAATTTGAAGTCAAGAAGAACGGCACCGCGACGGTGCTGAAGGTCAAGGAACGTAAGCTCGATGCAAGCGTTTCTCCCGAACTGAAAGGTGAGTTCCTCATCCTCTGCACCCCCCAAACATCGGAACTCGTCATCGACCTCTCGGCCGTCGAGTTCTGCGACAGCAGCGGATTGAGCGCCCTCCTGATCGCCGAGCGGAAAATGCGCGAACATGCGGGCATCGTCAAACTCGTCGGACTCAACAAGAAAGTCCTTTCCCTCATCAAGATATCTCACCTCGATCGCGCGTTTCACATTTACGATAGCGTCGCAAAAGCGACGAAGACCTAGCAGCACGGCATCCGGAGCCCGGAGACAGCACGTTCATGGGCTTTTCCTTCCTCGACACCTCGATCGTCGTCGTTTACCTCGCCGGCGTCACTGCGGCCGGGATTCTCATTGCGGGCAAGCAGCGTTCGACCGTCGATTACTTTCTCGGCGGGCGGACGCTTCCATGGTGGTCGGTCGGATTCTCCATCGTCGCCAGCGAGACGAGCACGCTGACGTTCATCAGCGTACCGGGACTTTCATACAGGGGTGATTTTCATTTTCTCCAGCTCGCCTTTGGATACTTTGTCGGGCGACTGCTCGTGGGCCGGTATTTTATCCCCGCGTACTACCGCGGCCAATTGGAAACGGCGTACGACTTCATCGGCCGCCGGTTTGGAATCCCGCTGCGCCGCTTGTCGTCCTCCGTTTTCGTCGTCACCCGCGTCCTCGCTTCCGGCGTGCGGCTATTCGCCACCGCAATCCCCATCCACCTCATCACGGGACTCGATTACAACGTCTGCATCCTTCTCGTCGGAAGTTGTACCCTCATCTACACGTTCCTCGGAGGGCTCAAGGCCGTCGTGGCAATGGACGTCGTCCAGCTCTTTATCTACCTGGGAGGCGCCGTCGCGGCAATGGCCCTTATCATCCATCGTCTCCCAGGGGGCTGGGATCAGGTCTTCCAGACAGCGACGAGCGGACCGGTGAACAAGCTCGAAATCTTTAATACCGGGTGGGGGAGTGGATTCTCCGATTTTCTTGCATCGCCCTATACGCTCGTCGGCAGTATCCTCGGCGGCACATTCCTCACGATGGCTTCGCACGGGACCGACCAGCTCCTCGTCCAGCGGCTCCTTGGGTGCAAATCAGCCCGGGACAGCCAGCGGGCGCTCCTGCTCGATGCCTCGATCATCGTCCTTCAGTTCGCTTTTTTCCTTCTGCTCGGGTCGTGCCTTTTCGCGTATTACGGCGGCCGGACAGTGGAACAGCTGGGCCTCCGGACGTCGGACGAGATTTTCCCCAAGTTCATCGTCGAAGGTCTCCCGCACGGCTTGTCCGGATTGGTGATCGCAGGCGTTCTGGCATCGGCCATGGGGACGCTGTCATCCTCGATCAGCGCGCTGGCTTCTTCGACATTCCTCGACCTTTTCCGATCCGGCCCGCGTGGACGATCCGCCGGCGCGGCCTCCGAACTCTCCTGGTCGAGATTCTTCACTCTTCTCTGGGGCGTCGTCCTCATCGGCGGTGCCATGCTCTTCACCGATTCCAGGAATGCCGTCGTTGAGCTTGGATTGAGGATTGCCTCCATTACCTACGGTGGATTGCTCGGGATTTTCTTTCTCGGGCTTGGCTGGCGCGGCGTGGACCGGACCGACGCATTTGTCGGCTTCGTGACGGGCCTGACGGCGATGCTCCTTGTCGTCTCCACCACGTCCGTCGATTTCACGTGGCATACGCTCATCGGATGCGGCGCGACAGTTGCCGCCGCGCTTGGCTCGCACGCCGTACGCGCGCTGAGATCCCGGATGTAAGGAACCGTCATGCCTCAACGCATAAGCCGGAACGGGCGTGAAAAAACTTCGGCTCTGTCACGCCAGCTGCGGCTCTACCGCGACTTCCTGCGGATGGAAAAGCAGGCGTCGGACCACACACTTGCGTCATACGGGTTCGACCTCGCAAAGTATGAACGATTCCTCGACCGCCTGCACATTCGAAACGCGGCCGTCGTCGCCGAATCACATCTCCGTCGGTTCGTCCATTCCCTTCATGACGACCGCCTTTCCCCCCGGTCAATCGCCCGTACACTCTCCGCGATCCGCGGATTCCACCGGTTCCTCGCCGGTGAAGGCGAGGCGACCAACGACCCCACGGAGGGGCTCGATACGCCCAAGAAGGCGAAAGCACTTCCGGGCGTCCTCACAATCCCGGAGATCGACCGCATCTTCCAGCAGCCCGACACGAAGAAGCCGCTGGGGCTCCGCGACCGCGCAATCCTCGAGACGCTCTACGCCTCGGGGCTCCGCGTTTCCGAACTCTCCGGCCTGAAGCAATCGGATGTGTTGTTCGATGAAGGACTGCTCGTCGTCTTCGGAAAAGGTTCGAAGCAGCGCATCGTGCCCATCGGCTCTTCCGCCCGAAAGTGGATCCAACATTATCAGCGGGAGGTGCGGCCTCGTCTCGCCCGCAAAGCGCGCTCGGGAGACATCCTGTTTCTCAACGCCCGCGGCGGGAAGCTGAGCCGCATGGCGGTCTGGAAAATGATTCAGTTGTTCTCACGACGCGCCGGGATTGCCGCCGGCGTCCATCCGCACACATTCCGTCATTCGTTCGCAACCCATCTTCTCGAAGGCGGTGCCGACCTGCGTGCTGTCCAGGAGATGCTCGGACATGCCGACATTTCGACGACGCAAATCTACACTCACATCGACCGCGAATATCTGAAGGAGGTCCACAAGACGTTCCACCCGCGGGGCTGACCTGCGCGTCCCGCCTCCGAGCTGATTTCGCCACGCCTTCAAGAACCAAAAGCTCTCTTCAATCACCCAATTACCAACCTACCCACTCACCAATTCGCTCTCCCCTTGAATCCCTGCTCTTTTTTTGGTACATAGTCCTAGTTCCCGCCGGCACGGTTAACTGCCTACGGGATTTTTTGTCTTCGGAAGTTTCTCCCGACGGAACCTCGCTCCATGAATGCGGACAATCGCCGACTCCTTGTTCTCGCGGAGGGAAAATTCAGCCCCCTGCGGTCCAAGACCGCTAACGGCGCAATCGTCTACCTTCGGGAGAACGTTGTGGCTGTCATCGACAGCATGAAGGCGGGAATGACCGCCCAACAGGTTTTGGGTTACGGCGGCGATATCCCGGTCGTCCGCAATCTGGAAGACGGAATGCGATTCTCGCCGACACACTTGTTGATCGGAATCGCTCCGCCGGGGGGACGGCTTCCGGACTCGTGGCGCCGGGACATTCTCCAGGCGATGAGTTTCAAGCTTCACATCTTGAGCGGCCTGCACACGATTCTCTCGGACGACGCCGAGTTCGCCGGGGCGGCACAGCAACACGGTGTTACAATCACCGACTATCGTAAAATTCCGCCCGAGTCGGAGGTCATTCCGACCGGAAGCTGGAGGACGCGCAAGGCGAAGGTCGTGCTGACGGTCGGGACCGACTGCAATATCGGAAAGATGACGACCATGCTGCAAACGACGCAGGAATTTGTGAACCGCGGATTGAAGGCGGATTTCGTGGCGACCGGGCAAACCGGGATGCTCATCCGCGGCCGTGGCATCTGCGTCGACTCGATCGTCAGCGACTATACGGCGGGGTGCATCGAAAAGGAGATCGACCAGTCTGTCCGTGAAGGATACGACTTCATTTTCGTCGAGGGTCAGGGGGCGTTGACTCACATGGCGTATTCCGGGGTGACGTTGGGACTGATCCACGGGTCGATGCCCGATGCGTTCATTCTCTGCCACCAGCCGACACGCATCAAGGACGACTACGGGAATCTGCTCCCCACACTCGAGCGGGCAATCCGCCTGCACGAATCGGTGATGGAGAACTTCCGCCCGGCAAAGGTCGTCGGCGTGGGACTGAACTCCATCGGCCTGACGGACGAGGAGTCGATGGAAACCGCCGGTCGGATTGAACGCGAAACGGGACTGCCCGCGGTCGACACCTTTCGTTTTGGCGCCGGCCGGTTGACCGACGCTCTTCTCAATCATTTTCGCTCCGCCTCCTGATAATCGAAACGCTCATGAGCGCCTTCTATTATAAAGAGAACGAACTCTACTGCGAGGATGCCTCGCTTCGGGAGATCGCCGAAGAGTACGGTACTCCGCTCTACGTCTACAGCCGCCGCCAGATCGTGGAGAATTTCCATGCGGTCGAAGCTTCGCTTGACGGAGTCCCGCATATCGTCTGCTACGCGTTGAAAGCCAACGCAAACCCCGCGATCCTCAAGCTTCTGTCCGCCGAGGGAGCGGGAGCGGACGTTGTTTCCGCCGGCGAATTGTATCTCGCCTTGCGGGGAGGGTTTTCGCCGGACCGAATCGTGTTTGCGGGCGTCGGAAAGCGGGAAGATGAAATCGAATACGGCCTGCGCGAAAAGATTCATTCGTTCAATGTCGAGTCGGTGGGAGAGCTTCAGGCCATCTCCCGGTGTGCCGTGCGGATGAATGCACGCGCAAGAGTTTCTCTTCGGATCAATCCCGACATCGATGCAGAAAGCCATCCGTACATCACCACGGGGCTGAAAGAAAGCAAGTTCGGGATTGAGGCCTCCAGGGCGGTCGAAGTGTACAAGCTTGCAAAGGACCATCCCGGGATCGACGTCGCAGGCGTGCACGTGCACATCGGCTCGCAGGTGACGAAAGCCGAGCCGTTCATCGAGACGGCAAAGTTCGTCGTCGGCCTGGTCGCGCAGCTCCGTCAAGAGGGCATCGATATCTCGCATGTCGATTTCGGCGGAGGATTCGGCGTCCGTTATCGCAACGCGATCGTTCACGAGGCGCTTCCGAAAGAGACGATGGATGATGAAAAAGTCGCATCGCCGGACGAAATTCTCGGGGCGGTGAAACCCATTCTCAAGGAAACGGGTTGTACACTCTGGGTGGAGCCGGGACGCTGCATCGTTGCAGACACGGGCGTGCTCCTGACCCAGGTCCTTTACACGAAAGAAAACGGCGTCAAAAAATTTTTGATCGTCGACGCCGGAATGAACGACCTCCTGCGACCGAGTCTTTATCAGGCCTATCATCAGATCGTCCCGCTTGTCATCGATACGTATGAGCATGATACGATGGATGTCGTCGGCCCTATTTGCGAAACCGGAGATTTTCTCGCGCGCGACCGGCAAATGCCGAAACTCAAGCCCGGTGCCGTCGCGGCGGTCATGACGGCAGGAGCGTACGGCTTCGTCAACGCGTCGAATTATAACGCTCGTTTGCATCCGGCGGAGGTGCTTGTAAACGGCGACCGCGTCCGCATCGTGCGCCGGCGCCAGACACTGGAAGAATTGGAGTGACAAGGACGATGGAGAATCCACCGAGAGTCGCGGTCGTCGGCGCGACCGGCCTGGTAGGACGGATGATGGTCAGAATGCTCGAAGAGCGAAAGTTCCCTGTCGCGCGGCTTTCTCCCCTCGCTTCACCCCGGTCGGCAGGGACGTTCCTTTCGTTCAACGGCTCGCAGGTCAGGGTCGAGGCGGTGCAAAAGAACTCCTTCCACAATGTCGACATCGCGTTGTTCTCGGCTGGTGCATCGGTCAGCAAGGAGTTCGCTCCAATCGCGGCGGAAGCCGGGGCGGTTGTTATCGACAACAGCAGCGCCTTTCGGATGGATCCGTCCGTCCCGCTTGTCGTCCCGGAAGTGAACCCGGGCGAGGTCCAAAACCACCGGGGCATCATTGCCAACCCAAATTGTTCCACGATTCAGATGGTACTCGTCCTGAAACCGCTTCATTCCGCTTTCGGCATCAGGCGCGTCGTCGTTTCGACATATCAGTCGGTGAGCGGAGCGGGGCGAAAGGGCCTCAACCAGCTCGAGGACGAAATTGCCGGACGCACAGTAACCGATAGGAAATTTCCGCACCCCATCGCATTCAATGTCATCCCCCACATCGATATCTTCCTGGAAGGCGGGCACACGCGCGAAGAATGGAAGATGATGAAGGAGACGTCCAAAATCATGGGGGATGAAATTCCGGTATCGGCTACCTGCGTGAGGGTCCCGGTTCCGGTCGCTCACAGCGAATCGGCCAATATCGAGATGCAGCGGGACTGTCCGGTCGAGCGCGTCCGAGAAATTCTCCGGAAAGCGCCCGGTGTCGTTATCGTCGATGAGCCGGAGAAGAACAAATATCCGCTGGCGGTCGATAGTCAGGACCGTGATGAGGTGTTCGTCGGCCGGATTCGCAAGGACCCGACCGTTCCGCACGGGATCAACCTTTGGATCGTTGCCGATAATGTTCGAAAAGGGGCGGCGACGAACGCCGTTCAGATCGCGGAGTTATTGTTGACACGCGCCCGCGGTACGCCTGCCAAGGGAAACACGATATCAAACGAGGTGACCGGATGACCGGACGAATTCTTGTACTGGCGGGAATCATGATTCTCGGCGAGGGTTGCGGCGGCGGAAAACAAAGGGAGGTGGATGTCAAGACTTTTCCGATCCGCGGCGTGGTAGTCTCGGTCGACCGGCAGGAAAAACGGATCATGATCGCCCACGAGGAAATTCCAAATTACATGATGGCGATGACGATGCCGTTCAAAGTGAAGGATACGACGCTCCTCACAGCCGTTCGTTCCGGAGACTCCGTGGAAGGGACGCTTGCCGTTTCCCGCACGGAGAGTTGGATCGAAACCATCGGCGTCATCGGAAAAAATCCAACGCCTCCGCTTTCCGGAGAACAGGTGCTCTTCAGACATTTATTTCGGGAAGGAGATGTGCTGCCCGACATGGCGTTGACGAATCAGGATGGGATTCCCGTCAGGTTCAGCAAGTACCATGGTCAGGTCGTCGCGTTGACGTTTATCTACACCCGCTGCCCGCTTCCCGATTTCTGCATCCGGATGAGCGACAACTTCTCAAACGTCCAGCGCCTCCTGAAGTCGGACCAGTCATTGCGCGACCGGTGGCATCTCTTGTCCGTATCCTTCGACCCGGAACATGACACGCCCGCCGTTCTGAAGCAGGAAGCGAAAAAGTATTCTGCAGACCTTGACGATTGGGAATTTGTGACGGGGGCAGAACCGACGATCGACAAATTGACGGACGGTTTTGACTTGATGGTGAAACCGGACGCGGGATTAATCGAGCACACACTGAGAACGGCTCTTCTCGACGGAGACGGTCGGCTCGTGAAGGTCATCAAGGGAAACGATTGGAAGCCGGAAGACCTTGTTTCCGATATCAAGAAACTCATTCGAAAGCGGTCGTCCTGAAGTTCCGCAGATGAAAAAGGATTTTCGAAAGAGGATTCGCGAAGGACCGATCCTGTGCGACGGAGCGATGGGGACGATGCTCGACGTGTACGAATATCCCGAGCTGCCACACGAGATTCAGAACGTGAAGAATCCCGGAATCGTGGAGCGCATCCACCGGGAATATATTGAGGCGGGGGCGGAGATCATTCAGACAAACACGTTCTCCGGCAACCGGCTCCGGCTGATGCAGTTTCATCTTGAGGATCAGACGGCGGCGCTCAATCGGGCCGGCGTGGAAATCGCCCGCAAAGCAGCGGGCGATTCGGTTTACGTCGGCGGCTCCGTCGGCCCCGTGGGCAAGTTGCTGGAGCCCGTCGGCAAGGTGAAAGCCGCGGATGTCCTCACGGCATTCAAGGAACAAATCAGCGTGCTTGTCGATGCCGGAGTCGATGTTCTTTTCCTGGAAACATTCGTCAGTCTCCATGAGCTCGACCTCGCGATTGCGGCCGCAAAGGAGCTGACAAACCTGCCGATCGTCGCCCAGAAAGCGTTTCCGGAAGACGGATCCATTCTCTCCGGAACATTCCCGGTCGAAGTCGCGGAGCATCTCATGAGCAAGGGGGTCGACGTCGTCGGCGCAAATTGCACTGTCGGCCCTCAACGGATGTTCAGCATCATCCGCAACATGTATAAAGATGGCGTGATCATGTCGGCACAGCCGTCGGCAGGAATTCCGACGCTTCTAAACGGTCGCGCGTTGTATCATACGTCGCCGGAATACCTTGCCCAATACTCCCGGGAATTGCTCCAGGCCGGAGTGACCATCATCGGAGCATGCTGCGGCTCGACGCCTTCGCACATTCGCGCAATTCGCCGGGTTGTCGATGAATTTCGGGGGGAGAAACCGGCGATCACGGTAAAGGAACGGGGTCGAAAATCGGATGTTGCGGCCTCCGTTCAAACACCGGTGCTTGACCTGGACCGATCCCAGTTTGCTCGGAATCTCCGGAAGCGATTTCTCACATCGGTGGAACTTGATATACCCCGCGGGCTGGACATGTCCTCCGTCATGCAGGGTGCGCGGTTTCTCCACAAGTTCGGCATCGATGCGATCAACGTTACCGACGGCGCCCGCGCCCGGCTCCGTATGAGCTCCATTGCGATTTCCCACATGCTCCAGACGGAAGTGGGAATCGAGACGATGACGCATCTTGCGACGCGTGACCGGAACATGATCGGCATCCAGGCGGAACTTCTCGGCGCGCACGCCCTTGGAATCCGCAACGTGCTGTTCATTACCGGCGACCCCACGAACATCGGCGATTATCCCCAGGCCACCTCCGTCTTTGACATCGACTCGGCCGGCCTCATCCGCGCCGCCAAGTCGATGAACAGAGGCGTCGACCTGATGGGGAACACGATCGAGCAGAGAACTTCCTTTTTTGTGGCGTGTGCGGTCAACGCAATGGCCGACAACATGGATGCAGAAATGGAAAAGCTCGAAAAGAAAGTCGCGGCGGGCGCGGACGTTGCCTACACACAGCCGATTTACGACATGAAAACGCTCGAACGGCTCCTGAAGCGGATCAAGAATCTCAGGATTTCGGTCATGCTCGGAATTCTGCCGCTCCGGAGCCACAAGCATGCCGAGTTCCTGCACAACGAGATTCCCGGGATGTTGATCCCGGAAGCGATTCGAGAAAAAATCCACCGGGCGAAAGACGCCGCCGGCGTCGGGATCGAGCTTGCGGCGGGTTTTTTGCGCGAGGCAAAGTCTGAAGTCGCAGGCGTGTACCTTATGCCGCCGTTCCAGAAATACGACATCGTACCGAAGATTCTGGAGGGGGCTGGATTATTGGAAGAAGATAAGAGAAAATTGAAAGTTGAAGATTGAAAGTTGTAAGTTTTGAAGAAGGTCGCCCTCCCGCTGGTTTGAGTCGCCGATAAGGGCGACATTCTTCGCGTTTCCCGCGACAGGCAGGCGCCGAAGTCCCGCGTCTCCGCTGCACCCCATGCCCTTCGCCGGCTTCCAATTTTCATCACTAACGTCATTCCACCGCAATTGAAATGACAGAACCTTATGCACTCCGTGCGGTCAGTTGCACGATTCGTCACAATGAGCTACCTTTGAGAAATTCGACGCTGATGAGACCACTATGATTGTCATGAAGTTCGGCGGGACGTCGGTCGAAGACGCTGCGTCCATGAAGAACGTCGTCCGTCTGGTCGAGCGCGAGATCCCAAAACGGCCTGTGGTGGTCGTCTCTGCGATCGCAGGGGCGACGAACGCTCTTCTCCGTTTCGCGCATCTCGCCTTCGAAGGAAAGCTGGAGACTGCCGGCGCCGAGCTGAATGGTTTACTCGAGCGTCACGTCACAATTCTCGAGAACCTCGTGGACGACCGTGCTTCAATGCAGGCGGTCCTCCTCCTCGTGCGTCGCAAGTTCGAGGAGCTCCGGAATTTGTACACCGGCATAGCTCTCCTCGGGGAGCTCACGCCCCGGTCCCTCGACGCCATCGCGTCGTTCGGAGAACTGACGTCCTCCATGATCCTCGCGGAGGGGTTCCGCGCTCACGGGATGGAGGCCGAGTTAATCAACGCGCGAACGTTTCTCCTGACCGACGACCATTTCGGCAATGCATCACCCCTCCTCCAGGAAATCGATGCGTCGACGAAAAGGGAAATCCTCCCGCGGTTGGAGCGTGGAAAACTCGTTGTGACCCAGGGGTACATAGGATCGACCCGCGGCGGCGTGACCTCCACGCTCGGACGCGGAGGGTCTGATTTCACTGCCGCGCTCATCGGAGCTTCGCTCAACGCGACGGAAATTCAGATCTGGACCGACGTCGACGGCATCATGACCGCCGACCCGCACATCATCCCTGCCGCGAAAAAGCTGAAGCTCGTCTCGTTTCGCGAGGCGGCCGAACTCGCGTACTTCGGCGCGAAAGTACTCCACCCGAGCACGATTCTGCCGGCCGTCCAGAAGAATATCCCCGTCGTCGTTCTCAATTCAAAGAAGCCTCTCTCGACCGGGACACGCATTCTTTCGGATCCCCCCAAGTCGAACAGCATGATCAAATCCATCGCATCGAAGGCCGGAATCACCGTTATCAACATCCGGTCGACACGAATGCTGATGGCGTACGGATTTCTCGAATCAATCTTCGCCTGCTTCAATCGTCACAAGACCCCGGTCGATCTCGTCAGCACATCGGAGGTCGCCGTTTCGCTCACCGTCGACGACGCCTCGCAACTCGACGCCATCGTCGAAGAGTTGGAACAGTTTGCCGAGGTCACGGTTTTCCCGCGTCTCGCCATCGTCTGCGTCGTGGGCGAGGAATTGCGGTCGACCGCCGGCGTGGCGGGCCGGCTCTTCCGCGCCCTGGGAGACATCAATGTCATCATGATCTCGCAGGGAGCGTCCGAGATCAATATGAGTCTCGTGGTGGAAGAGCAATTCACCCGCGAAGCGGTTCGCCGCCTGCACCAGGAATTTTTCGAGCGTGTCCCTGAGCCCGAAATATTCGAATCCGTCCTCCCGTGAAGAAGCCGATGGCCGATAAAATCGGATCACACCCGCGGATCGCCCTGATCGGTCTGGGGAAAATGGGAAGAGAGGTCGAACGCCTGGCGGCGGAGCGGGGGTTTACGGTGGGATGGAAGATGAATTCGGCCACGCCGGCCATGACCGCCGACGCTGTGAACAGCTTCGATGTGGCAATCCACTTCGCCTCAACCGCTTCGGTGCTCGGCCACGTCGGGGAGTGCGCACGGTACGGAAAAAACATGGTTATCGGAACGACAGGATGGAGCGCGGACATCGGGAAGGTTCGATCCATGGCGGAAGCCGGCGGCATCGGGGTCATCCACAGCTCGAACTTTTCCGTCGGCATGCATCTTTTTTCCCAGCTGGTCGATCGATCTGCATCGATCGCAAACCGATTTTCAGAGTACGATGCCTACGTCCACGAAATCCATCACAAAGATAAAGCCGACAGCCCGAGCGGCACCGCGCTTTCTCTTGCGTCGATCCTGTTGAAGCGACTGAAGAGAAAAAAAGAACTGCTGACGACGACTCCCGCCGGCAAGATTCGTCCCGAACAATTGCACGTGACCTCTACACGTTCGGGCGCCGTCGTGGGAATTCATCGAGTAGTCTATGATTCATCCGCCGATTCCATTGAGCTCGTCCACACCGCAAAGAACCGGTCGGGCTTTGCGTGGGGTGTGCTTCTGGCGGCGGATTGGATTCAAGGCAGAAAAGGCATGCACACGTTTGAAGAGGTTTTCACCGATGAGTAGGTGCACCGCATGACCACGACACCGCGATTTCGGGGAACCGGAACTGCAATCGTCACGCCGTTTCGAAAAGACGGATCTCTCGACGAGCAAGCTCTGAGAAAGCTGGTCGAATTCCAGGTCGCTGGAGGCGTCGAGGCAATTGTTCCGGTGGGAACGACGGGGGAAAATCCGACGCTCACCCAGGAGGAACAGTTCCGCGTCGTCGATATCGTGGTCGACGCAACTCGCCGGCGCGCGAAAGTGTTTGCCGGAGCCGGCAGCAACAGCACCGCGAAGGCGGTAGAGCTGGCGCGTCACGCGAAATCAGCGGGCGCCGATGCAGCCCTGGTCGTGGGACCCTACTACAACAAGCCGACGCAGGAAGGATATTTTCAGCACTTTCGGTCGATTGCCGAGGCGTCGGGCATTCCCGTGATCGTCTATAACGTCCCCGGCCGCACGGGCGGAAACATCGAGGCGGCCACGATCCTGCGGATGGCCGAAGAAATCCCGTTAGTGTCAGGCGTCAAGGAGGCGTCGGGGAACCTGAATCAAATCATGGAGATCGCCCGAAACAGACCCGCACGATTCTCGCTTCTTTCCGGCGACGATGCGTTCACGCTCCCGTTGATGTCGCTCGGCGGAGATGGATGCATTTCGGTCGTCGCAAACGAAACGCCTGCCGAATTTTCCAGAATGGTTCGATGTTGTATTGAGGGAAAGTGGGACGATGCGCTCAAGCTCCACAACAAACTGCTCCCCCTCATGAACGCAAACTTCATCGAGGCAAATCCCATCCCGGTGAAAACCGCAGTCGCCATGATGGGGATGATCGAAGAAACGTTTCGGCTTCCCATGGTCCCGATCGGCTCCAAGAATCGGGAAATCCTCCGAAGCATCCTCAAAGATCAGAAGCTGGTATGACTCTGGAAGAGCGGGTCGAACGCTCTTTTGCCGAGGATCCGCGGTCTCTCAACGTGGCGAGAGCGCTCCGGGCATTTGAGGAACTCAAAGCGGGATTGAACGACGGCACCGTGCGGGCTGCACAGCCCTCCGACATGAGCGACGGCGTCCGATGGGTCGTGAATGATTGGGTCAAGAAAGGAATTCTTCTCGGATTCCGGACGGGAAAGCTGACGGAGCTGTCGCTTGGATATGGTTTCCGGTACTTCGACAAAGGAACGTATCCGCTCAAGCGCTTCACGAAAAAGAGCGGGGTGAGAATTGTTCCGGGAGGGACGACGGTCCGCGACGGAGCATTTATTGCAAGGGACGTCGTCATCATGCCGCCCGCCTACGTCAACGTTGGAGCGTATGTCGATGAAGGGTCCCTCATTGACTCACACGCGCTCGTTGGCTCCTGCGCACAAGTCGGAAAGCGTGTGCACGTGAGCGCGGGGACTCAGATCGGAGGCGTACTCGAACCGGTCGGCGCCTTCCCCGTCATCATAGAAGACGATGTTTTCGTCGGGGGTAACTGCGGAATATACGAAGGGGTGATTGTGAAGCGGCGGGCAGTCATCGCAGCCGGAGTGATCCTCACGGGATCGACGCCGGTGTACGACCTTCCGAACAAGCGAGTCTATCGCCGAACGCCGAACGTGCCTCTTACCATCCCCGGGGGAGCGGTCGTCGTGCCGGGGAGCCGGCCGGTGGACGGAGCTTTTGCCAAGGAACTCGGCCTCACCCTGTACTGCCCCGTTATTATAAAGTATCGCGACAGCCGCACCGATGCTGCGACTGCTTTGGAGGGAATGCTGCGATAGGGGTTGGAAGTTGAGAGTTGAAGGTTGAGAGTCTTGAGCAGAACCCGTCCCCAAAATGGAAATCGTCCTGCTGAATTTGCTTGCCCCGCGCATCGAGACGGGGGTTCAGCAGCTCACGTTCCGAGTACATCAGCCCCTGAAACCCAGCCGGAGGTTGATGCGCATTTGGCGCAAAGTTCCGGGTGACAAAGTAGGGTATTTGAGACAGGTTCTGGTGAGTGGTGAGTTAATCGTTCTGAAATGAACCTCTTCCCGCTCGGTTCATTTCACTCCTCCCCCAAATGTAATAGACCGGAATCCCCAGCAACACAATTCCCAATCCCGCTCCGCTGTATTGAGTTTTAAAGATTAAAAGGTCGACCGCAATCGCCGACGCGGCAAGAACGTAGAGCGCCGGAACGGCCGGATATCCGAACGCCTTGTACGGACGCTCTGCTTCAGGACGTTTCTTCCTGAGAATAAATATCCCCGCAACGGTGAGAGCGTAGAAAATAAGGACCGAGAAGATGACATAGTCGAGGAGGTCGTTGTATGTCCCGGAGAGACAGAGCATGCTCGCCCACACTGCCTGCACGACCAGCGCCCATCCGGGGACCGAGTGCCCGTTCAGCGTTCCGGCCTTCGTAAAGAACAACCCGTCCTTCGCCATCGCATAATAGACGCGCGCACCGGCGAGGATCAAACCGTTGGCGCATCCAAACGTCGAGACCATGATCAGAATCGCCATAATGACGGCTGCAGAAGCGCCAAAAATCTGTGAGGCGGCCGCAACGCCCACCCGGTCCGATGCGGCAAATTGAATCCCTCTGCCGATTGCGTCGCCGGCACCGGGGTTTCCGGAAACGGGAAGAACGAGGATGTAGGCGACGTTCGCAAGAAGATAGAGGATTGTCACCGTTCCCGTGCCAAGGGCAAGCGACAGCGGTATGTTTCTCCTGGGATCGATCACTTCCCCCGCCGTGAAGGTGATGTTGTTCCACGCGTCGCTTGAGAAGAGAGAGCCGACCATCGAAGTAGCGATTGCCGCAAGGAGTATCATCCCGGAGAGCGACTCGACCGATCCAACCTTCGCGCCGTCCATGTGCGTCCACGAAGCAGACCAGAAGTTCGAAAGATTGGCGGCGATTGCATCAGGGTTCCTTCCCACAAAAATTCCAAGCACGATCAGTCCGACAAGCGCCAGGGTCTTGGTGGAGGTGAAAAGATTCTGGACGAATTTTCCTTCCCGCAGTCCCCGCAGATTCACTCCGGTGAGCACCACGATGATCGCGATCGCCAGAACTTGCGCCGCAGAGACGTTCAGGTTCCCGACGGAGATGAGGGTGTTGCTCTCCCCAAGCGCGGGCACGAGCACGGACGCAAATTTCGCGAAGGCCACGACGACTGCGGCGATCGTCCCCGTCTGAATGACGAGAAACAGTGTCCATCCGTACAGGAATCCGACGAGCGGATTGTACGCCTCCCGGAGATAGACATACTGTCCGCCCGCATGAGGCATCATTCCCGCCAATTCACCGTAACTGAGCGCCCCGATGACGGTGACGACTCCCGTCACCAGCCAGACGAGCATGAGCATCCCGGCCGAGCCGACCGTACGCGAGATTTCGGCGCTGACAATGAAGATGCCCGACCCGATCATCGACCCGATGACGATCATGGTCGAATCGAGTAACCCCAGTCCGCGCTTGAATTGGCGCGGCGAGTCGGAGACTTCCATATTGCCTTCCGGGAGTGAGATGGAACGGGAACTCAGCGCTTCGTCGCGGAGCCTTGAGCGAGAGCTATCCCGACCTTGCTGTGATGACGGCTGTACGTGGTGTAGACCACAAGGCCGATAATGAGCCAGACAATCAGACGGATCCACGTTTCGCCGGTCAACGAGACCATCATGAGGAGCGAGACAACGATTGCCATGATGGGAGTGAAGGGAATCCACGGCGTTCTGAACGGACGCGGAAGGTCGGGCCGGCGGCGACGGAGGATCCACACCCCGGCAGAGACAATCACGAATGCGAGGAGGGTTCCGATGCTCACGAGCTGGCTCAGCGTGCCGATCGGGATGAGTGCGCCAAAGAGAGCGACAAAAAAACCGACGATGATGGACGACTTCCAAGGCGTGCGATACTTTGGATGTATCTCACCAGCCCATTTCCACAGCAAGCCGTCATTCGCCATGGAATAGAATACCCGCGACTGACCCAGGAGCATGACGAGCATGACGGTGCTCAGGCCGGCGAGAGCGCCGGCGTTCACAACGTAACTTCCCCATTTTACTCCTGTCTCGCGAATTGCCAGGGACACCGGAGCGCCGATGTTCAACCGCGTGTAGTGCACCGTAGCCGTAAGCAATCCGGAAACGACGATGTAGAGGACCGTGCAGATCACCAGTGATCCGAGGATACCGATGGGCATATCCTTTTGCGGATTTTTTGCCTCCTGAGCGGCGGTCGAGACCGCATCGAAGCCAATGTAAGCGAAGAAGACGACGCCGGCCGCGCGGGCGATCCCGGACCACCCGTACTCTCCGTAGTTTCCCGTGTTGGGCGGGATGAACACTTTCCAATTCTGGCTCGCAATATCGGGATGCTTCAATACATAGCTCGCCGCCACGGCAATGAAGGTAAGAACTGCAAAGAGTTTCACGAAAACGATCGTCGTATTAAAATTGGCCGACTCCTTGATCCCCACGACGAGGATGTAGGTCACGAGCGCAATCGCGATGAACGCAACGAGGTTGAACGACGCGGTGACATGCGGAAGCGACATCGGGTCGATTTTTGCGGCGTCGAAGACTGTCTTGAGCGTCGCAAGCGGCGCCCATCGTCCCTCGTACATGACCCACACAGATCCCGGCGTATCGCAAATTTGAGGGGGAAGACTGATTCCGTAGTCCTGGAGAAATGCGACAAGCGTGCTGCTCCAGCCCGATGCGACGGTCGCCGCACCGAATGCGTACTCAAGAATCAAATCCCATCCGATGATCCACGCGAACAACTCCCCGAGCGTTGCGTAGCCGTACGTGTATGCAGAGCCGGCGATGGGGATGAGCGATGCAAACTCTGCGTAACAGAGTCCTGCAAACATGCACGCAACACCGGCAAGGACGTACGACAGCATGATGCTCGGACCCGCGAATTGCGCCGCAGCTGAACCAGTAAGCACAAAGATCCCGGCGCCGATGATCGCGCCGATGCCCAGCGTAATGAGGTTGACCGGCCCGAGGGCGCGTTTAAGGCTGTGCTCACCACTGTCCCCGGCCTCCTTCAGGAGCAAGTCCAGCGGTTTCGTCGCAAAGAGATTGCTCATCGGTCAGAACTCCTTCATCGTGTGTGGTGGGGTCGGCAGATTTACAAAAGTTGCGTCATTGTAGGGCTTTTTAGGGAATGAAACAAGGGAGGATGAGATGAACTCCGATTTCTCGCCGAGACCGCAGTCCGGGGAAGTCGGAGTCCTGCCTAGATAAAGAGGGGAGCTAAGACGAGAGTGATGGTCGAGAGAAGTTTGATGAGGACGTGAAGGCTCGGACCGGCTGTGTCCTTGAACGGATCGCCTACCGTATCTCCCACAACCGATGCCTTGTGCGGATCTGATTTCTTCCCCCCGTATGCCCCCGTCTCGATGAACTTCTTCGCGTTGTCCCACGCGCCGCCGCCATTATTCAGAAAAAGCGCCATCAATATCCCCGCGATCGTACCTGCCATGAGATATCCGCCGATTACCTCGGCGCCGCTCGCTCCCGAAGGAAGCTGGCCGCCCGCGTAGTAAATCCACTTGAATACAACCCCGACGCCGATCGTCATTCCGACAACCAGGAGACCGGGCGTCACCATTTTTTGAAGCGCCGCGCGCGTCGCGATATCGACGCATTGACCATAATCGGGTTTTGCCGTCCCCTTCATGATGCCGGGATTATTCTTGAATTGTTCCCGCACATTGTTGATGATCGCATACGCCGCCCGCCCAACCGCCTTGATGGCGAGTGATGAAAAAAGATAAACGAGAACGGATCCGAGGAGGGCGCCGACAAAAACCTCCGGCTTATTGAGATTGATCACCGGCTGAAACGAAGGCATGTAGTTGCGGACTTCGTCGATGTACGCACCAAAGAGGAGAAAAGCCGCAAGCGCCGCCGAGCCGACCGCATATCCCTTCGTCAGCGCTTTCGTCGTGTTCCCGACGGAATCGAGCCGGTCGGTTCGATCCCGGACCTCCTTCGGCTGGTGGCTCATTTCCACAATGCCCCCCGCATTGTCCGTTATCGGCCCGAAGGTGTCCATCGCGAGAATGTACGCCGCTGTGCCGAGCATGCCCATCGTCGCAACCGCAGTGCCAAAGAGTCCCGCGTGTTCCAACCCCGAGTGTTCGCCGAGGAAATAAGCGGAGACAACTGCCGTGCCGATGACCAGCACCGGGTAGCCGGTCGATTCCATGCCGACCGCAACCCCGGCAATGATGTTCGTTGCCGGACCTGTTTGGGATGCTTCCGCAATGCTTTTGACCGGACGGTATTTGTATTCCGTGTAGTACTGGGTAATATAGACGAACGCAACGGAGGTGAGGACGCCAATGACGCCGCAGAAGAAGAAATTCAGATAGAATTCTCCTCCGAGCAGCCATCGTGACGCGATGAAGAATCCGACCATCGCAAGTACCGCAGTGATAAAGTATCCCCGGTTGAGCGCGCTCATCGGATCCTCGTTCTCCCGGACCCGCACAGACATGATCCCGATGATCGACGCAATGATTCCGAACGAACGGGCCACGAGAGGAAAAAGCAAAACGCCGAGGACCGACAATCCTTGCGAGGCAAACGTCGCGACGTTGGCGGTATACAATCCCGCCGCGAGGATCATCGCGCCTATATTCTCCGCCGCCGTCGATTCAAAGAGATCAGCACCTCGCCCCGCGCAGTCACCCACATTGTCTCCCACAAGGTCTGCTATGACAGCTGGATTCCGCGGGTCATCTTCCGGGATCCCCGCTTCGATCTTGCCGACCAAATCCGCCCCGACATCCGCCGCTTTGGTGTAAATTCCTCCGCCAAGCTGGGCAAACAATGCAACGAAGCTGGCACCGAACCCGTAACCGACGATCATGAGCGGGATCTTGCGAACATCGGATGTCACCCCCAGAGAGCTTAGAATGGCGAAGAGCCCTGCGACACCGAGCAGGCTCATGGCGACGACAAAGAAACCGGAGACCGCCCCGCCACGAAGGGATGGAAGCAGCGCGCTGTTCATGTCCTTTCCGGCTCCCGCTGCGGTGCGGATGTTCGAGCGAATCGCGACCCACATCCCCATGTAACCGGCCGCAACCGAGCAGGTTGCTCCCAGGACAAACGATATGGTCGTCCAGAGGGCCAGAGTGCCCGCGGGGGCCGGGTCGTTGACGGTCGGGGTTCGCACGAATGCATAGAGGATATAAATGAGGCACGCGAGGCAGAATGCGAGGAGCGCAATGGTCCGGTTCTGCCTTCGGAGGAATGCTTCGGCCCCCTGCTTGATGGCGTTGGATATTTCCTGCATTGCCGGCGTTCCGGAATCCCTGCGCAGGACGTCGCGGATAAGATACCCCGCAAATAACAATCCGATGACACTACTTCCAAAAATGATGCTCAGTTCCATAGAACGATCTCGATTCTTTTGATGCCGCGATGGGAAAAGATGGGTCGAAAATTGTGCGACAAATATAGAGACTATTTCTCAGAATCCAAAGCGCGATTTTCCCCGACCCCCTCGATCCAATGATTGAAACTCTTGGCTGATTTTACTATCATGGTATTGCTTTCGATGTCTTCTCTCCCGCTCATAGCCCTTCGAATCGTTCGTGTCCGTCGTGTCTTTTGTGAGAAACGCTGCATCGCCGCTCACGAAGGCCTCCTGCGGACCGGTCGAGCAATCGGCCATGATTCCGCTCGTCGTTGCGGTTCTCGGAACGTGAATGAACCAGTGACCCGCTCCGCGTTGATAATTGCTCCATCGTCGATCATACGCGCACTCTGAAATTCCATGCCGCGCAAGAAACGAATTGGAGTCGTGTTCGGCGGCAGATCGGCGGAGCACGAGGTATCCCTCGTCTCGGCCGCTTCGGTCATCGCAGCGCTCGACAAGGAAAAGTACGAAGTCGTCCCCATCGGGATTTCTCCGACGGGACGATGGCTCTCGACCGCTGACGCTCTCATGCTTCTCAAGGAGAAGCGGGACATCGAGGGCATTCCCGAGCATGTCCTCGCGCCGGACCCGCACCATCAGGCCCTCATCGCTGTCCCGTCATCCTCATCCTTCTCACCGATTGATCGATTGAGGTCGGCACGCTCGAAGCCGCTCGACGTCATCTTCCCGCTCGTCCATGGAACGTACGGGGAGGATGGAACGATTCAGGGCCTGTTCGAACTCGCGGACGTTCCGTATGTCGGCGCCGGCGTGCTGGGGTCTGCTCTCGGGATGGACAAGGCAGTTCAGAAAGCGCTCCTGAGCGAAGCCGGCATTCCCGTCGCGAGGAGTCTGTGGTTTACGCTGGACCAGTACCGGGAGAATTCAAAGCGGCTCATCGCTGCGTGCGAACGAATCCGTTATCCGCTGTTCGTCAAACCCGCCAACGGGGGCTCGAGTATCGGTATCACGAAGGCGCATTCGCGGCGCGAACTCGGTACTGCCATCCGCTTCGCCGGAGCGTACGATGCAAAGATTCTTGTCGAGGAGTGCATCCGGGACGCACGCGAGATCGAATGCGGCGTGCTCGGGAATGAGTACCCCGAGGCATCGCTACCCGGCGAGATCATCCCGTCGAACGAATTCTACGACTACGATGCGAAGTATGTCGACGGGAAATCCACCGCCGTCGTGCCTGCCGCGTTGCCCGGGAGCGTTGTCAAAACCATCCAAAGACACGCGGTTCGCGCGTTCAAGGTCCTGGAGTGTTCGGGCATGGCACGCGTCGACTTCCTCGTGACCCGGAAGTCGTCGAGGATTTACCTCAACGAGATCAACACAATCCCGGGGTTCACGCCGATCAGCATGTTTCCGAAGATGTGGGAGGCCTCCGGCGTGCCGTACGCGAAACTTCTTGACCGTCTGATCGATCTGGCATTCGAGCGGCACGGAAAAAAGCGGGCGATGAAGACGCACTACACACCGAAATCCGATTGGTATCGCTGAGACCGATTGCATCACCATGAAAATCGCTTTACCTTCAACGAGATGTTGACCAAGCCCCGCGCGCAAACATCTTCGATCGGCTCGATGCTCAAGTCCCTCCTCCGAAGCATGCTCAAGAACAAGCGTGTCACGGTCGCCGTCGTCCTCGCCTTTCTGTTCCTCTTCTACGCCGTCTTCGACAACAAAGGAATATTCGCCCGCATCCGGCTCGAATCCCAGAAGCGAGACCTGATTCAAAAAGTGAAGAATGCGGAAGAGGAGAACAAGGCCCTCGAAGCCCAGATTCACGCGATGGAAGGAGACAAGAAGACGATTGAACGCATCGCGCGGGAAAAATACGGCATGGCGCGTCAGGGGGAGACGGTGTACAGGGTGAAAAAAGACAGCGATTAGCAGTGAGCGGTCACCGGTCAGATCTCGGAACTCATTCCTTCACATTCAAAACGCATAAATCAAAACTCGTCACTCTCTCTACGCTCCGTACAGCTCTTACCCCTCTTGTCCGACCTCTTTGCTGCTGAACCAGGGAGTTTAGAACCCGTCCCAACCGCGCCGCTTGCCGAGCGTGTCCGACCGAGGACCCTCGGGGAATTCTTCGGCCAGCAGCATCTCGTTGCCCCCGGCAAGCCGATCCGGTCGATGGTCGAGCGCGGCGAGCTCGCCTCGATGATCTTTTGGGGGCCGCCCGGCGTCGGCAAAACGACGCTTGCACGATTGATCGCCAAAGAAATGAAATCCGATTTTTTCCAGATCAGCGCAGTCGCCGCAGGGGTCAAGGAAGTCCGGGATATTATCTCGCGAGCCGAAAAAAACCGGAAGCGTGGTCGAAGCACGATCCTCTTCATCGACGAGATCCATCGTTTTAACAAAGCCCAGCAGGACGCACTTCTGCACTCCGTGGAAGAGGGCTTGATAACCCTCATCGGCGCGACGACGGAAAACCCCTCGTTCGAGGTCATCTCTGCCCTTCTTTCTCGCTGTCAGATTTACGTTCTCCATCCCCTCGAAAAGCAGGACTTGGAGCGAATTCTGGATCACGCGTTGCGCTCCGATGGACTCTTCGGAAAAAGAAAAGTTCAGATTGAGGATGAAGTAAGGAATTATCTGATGATGCTCTCCGCCGGAGATGCGCGAAAACTGTTGAACGGTCTCGAGACGGCGGTCCGGATTACGAAGCCGGGGAAGGATGGTGGGACGATCCTGACGAAGGAACGGATCGAGCAGGCATACCAGCGATCGTATTCACTCTACGATAAAGGCGGCGAACAACACTACGATATCATCTCGGCATTCATCAAGAGCGTGCGCGGAAGCGATCCGGATGCGGCAATTTATTGGATGGCACGGATGCTCGACGGCGGGGAGGATCTCAAGTTCGTCGCGCGCCGCATGATCGTTCTTGCCTCGGAAGATATCGGCAACGCGGACCCGTATGCGCTGACGCTCGCGACATCGTGTTTTACCGCCGTCGACTACATCGGTATGCCGGAAGCCCGGCTCGTTTTATCGCAGACGGCTGCTTATCTCGCCTCCGCTCCCAAAAGCAACGCCTCCTACCTGGCCGTCGATGAGGCGCTTGAAGACGTGAAAAAACTTCCCAACCTCCCGGTGCCGCTCCACCTCCGAAACGCCCCGACAAAACTGATGAAAGACCTTGGCTACGGCGATGAGTACAAGTACAGCCACGACTTTCAGGATCATTTTACCGAGCAACAGTACCTGCCTGACTCATTGAAGGACAAGATTTACTACCGGCCGGCGGACATCGGCAGGGAGCGCGAAATCGGTGAACGGTTGAACCGGCTTTGGAAGAAGAAGCGGGGAAAGGAAAATAAATGAGTTAGATTTCCCCCATTTTCTTCCCCCTTTCTTCGTGAAGTTTACCCGCCATTTGATTACCTTCTCATCGAACCCGGAATCGTCCTGAACAAATTTCCTTCACGATGAACATTCGACCGATCTTCTTCGTTTTCCTCGCCGCTTCCATCGGGTCCTGTGGCCGTTCAGGGAAGCAGATTCCGGCTCATACGCGCACGATCGGCGTATCCCTCCTGACACGAGGTCATATGTTTTACCGCGACCTCGAGGAGGGACTGAACAGAGAAGCAGCCAAGGACAACTACGAGCTTGTCGTTTCCGCCGGCGAGTTTGACCTCGGAAAACAGGTGTCCCAGGTCGAGGACTTCATTGCACGCCGCGTTGATGCCATTGTGGTCTGCCCGGTTGATTCAAAAGGCATCGGGCCGGCAATCAAGAAAGCGAACGATGCAAAAATTCCGGTGTTCACTGCAGACATTGCAGCCGAAGAGGGTTCGGTCGTTTGCCACATCGCCTCGAACAATATTGCGGGTGGACGGCTCGCAGGCGAATTTATGGCCGCGAGACTGCATGGAAAAGGGAGTATCGCGATCATCAACCAGCCGGTCGTCACTTCTGTTCTCGACCGGGTTCAGGGGTTCAAGGAAGCCCTCGCGCACCATCCCGACATGAAGGTCGTCGCTGACGTCAACGGCCAGGGGGTTCGCGACAAGGCGCTCCAGGTCGCGACGGACGTCCTGCAGGCCAACCCGCATCTCGACGCGATTTTCGGCATCAACGACGACTCCGCGCTCGGAGCCCTCGACGCCGCCCAGCAGTTCCATCGGGACAATCTTATCATCGTCGGCTACGATGCCATCCCGCCCGCCCGCGACGCGATCATGAAAGGGACCCAGCTCAAAGCCGACGTCGTTCAGAATCCAACGCTCATCGGTGAGACCACGATCCAGGCGATCCACGATTACTTCGACGGCAAAAAGGTCCCCGCCCTGCTTCCCGTTGACGTCGGAATTGTCGACAAGGATTCCCTGATGCAATCTTCATCCCACTAGGTTACTCATTCTCCCCGGAGCATGTCGGGTCCTACCAGATGCCCCTCCTCGAACTGCACAATATCAGCAAACGGTACCCGGGAGTCATCGCGCTCGACGACGTGCATTTTGAGCTGAACGCGGGCGAGGTTCATTGCCTGCTCGGCGAAAACGGCGCGGGCAAATCGACACTCACGAAAATTCTCTCCGGGGCAATCGAACGCGACTCCGGTTCCATTGCTCTCGACGGTTCGAATCTAAATCTGACTTCTCCTGCGGATGCGATCCGCGCCGGGATTGCAATCATCTATCAGGATCGAAAACTCATCCCGTCCCTTTCCGTCGGGGAGAATATATTTCTCGGAAGGGAATCGGTCACCCCCTTTCACCTTGTCGACCGTAATGCAATGGTGCGCGGCGCACGGGAGGTCCTTGGCGAGCTCGGTGAATCGATCGACCCGGCCGCGGTCGCCGAAACCCTCAGCCCGGCCCAGCAGCAGATGGTGGAGATTGCCAAAGCCGTTTCGCGCAGGGTTCGGGTACTCGTCCTCGACGAACCGACCGCCCCTCTTTCCGACAAGGAGACGCAAAATCTTTTCTCTGTCATACGCCGCCTCCGCGGCGAAGGAGTCGGCATCATCTACATCTCGCACCGGCTCGCCGAACTTTTTCAGGTGGGCGACCGCGTCACGGTCTTGCGGGACGGACGGAACGTCGGCACGTGCGAAATCGCTTCGACAAACCCGGACCAGTTAATTCAAATGATGGTCGGGCGGCCGCTCAGCGAGGAATTTCCCGCGGGGGAATCCGCCCGCGGCGGCGAGATCCTCCGCGTTGAGCATTTGACCAACTCGCGGATTCACGACGTCTCTTTTACATTGCAACGGGGGGAAGTCCTGGGTGTCGGAGGATTGGGCGGGGCGGGAAGATCCGAGCTTCTCCGCGCGATCTTTGCCGCCGACCCTGTCGAGTCGGGCGCGATTTTTCTCGACGGAAATCAAGTTCAGTTCAAAACCCCCGGCGCCGCAGTGAAAGCGGGCTTCGGTTTGCTGACGGAGGACAGGAATCTCCAGGGGCTCTTCCTGCAGATGACGGTTCGTGAGAATATCACCATCTCCAACCTTCGCGATGTCTCGAGCGGTCTGTTTATTGCTCCCGCGGCTGAACGATCGGCGGCCGAACGATTCGCATCGAACCTCTCGGTCAAGGCGCCGTCGGTCGACGCCGGCGTTGAGACGCTCAGCGGCGGGAACCGTCAGAAGGTCATCCTCGCCCGATGGCTCTTTGCGCGGTCGCGCGTGCTTCTCGTCGACGAACCGACAGCCGGAATCGACGTGGGCGTGAAGCATGAAATCTATTTGCTCCTTCAGGATCTCGCCCGCAATGGCGTCGGCGTCATCGTTGTGACTTCGGATATGCAGGAGCTCCTCGGCCTCTGCTCACGCATCGTCGTTCTCTCCGCCGGACGCGTCGCGGGAGAACTCGTCGCATCGAAGGCATCGCAGGAAGAGGTCATGAGACTTGCCATGGCGTATGTCTAGACATCCCGTGAAACAAATCCTGGGACGCTTCGGCATCCTGCTTGCTCTCGGAATCGAGGTCGTCGTATTTGCGGTCCTTTCTCCGTTCTTCTTCACGGCCGAAAACCTTCTCAACGTCACCCTTCAAATCTCCATATCTTCCATCATTGCCGTCGGGATGACGTTCGTGATCCTCACGGCGGGGATCGACCTTTCCGTCGGTTCGCTCGTGGCTTTTGTCGGCATCATCGCAACGGCCGCGCTCAAGGTGCCCCATTCGTTTGCTCTCGGTCTTGCATTCTGCCTGGTGTCCGGGCTTTTGGCCGGCGCCCTTTCCGGTTTCGTCGCTTCGTTTTTTATCACACGATTCCGGGTCACGCCATTCATTGTCACGCTTGCCCTCATGACGATCCTCCGCGGCGCCGCGTTCGCGCTCACGGACGGAAGACCGGTCTGGGAATTGCCCGATGGATTCGGCGCCATCGCCAGCAGTCGTCCGGCGGGAATTCCCGTCCCCACGATTATCATGCTTTTGGTGTTCGCCGTTGCTCACGTCGTGCTCACGCGTACGCGCTTCGGCAGATACGTTTACGCCGTCGGCGGAAACGCGGAGGCGGCGCGCCTCGCGGGGATTGAGACGCGAAGCGTGATCACGGCAGTCTATGTGGTCTGCGGAATGCTGTCGGCGGTCAGCGGCATACTGCTTGCGTCGCGGATTAATTCGGGCCAGCCGAATTCGGGCTTGATGTATGAGCTTGATGTCATCGCGGCGGTCGTCGTGGGTGGAACCAGTCTCTTTGGCGGCCGCGGATCAGTTGTCGGAACGTTTATCGGATCCCTCCTGATCGGAATTCTCCGCAATGGATTGAATCTCGTCAACGTTGGATCATACATTCAGCAAATCGTCGTCGGCGTCGTGATCCTTCTGGCGGTCATGGCGGATCAAATGCAAACACGGTGAAACAATTCAGGCATTCGGTCACTGTCCTGCTGTTTGTTGTGATGCATGCGGCCGCCCAGGATGATTCGATCGCGGTTGCACGGATCGAATTCATGAGCGGCAAAGAGTTGTACGCAGATTTCTGCTCGCGTTGTCACGGACAGGACGGACGGGGAAAGATTTCGGAAGAGATGATCGGAAACATGGACGCACCCCCTCCGGATTTCACCGACCCGTATTTTTCATCGGGTGAAAAACGCCGCAGTTGGTTCAACGTCATCAAGTACGGCGGCGGCATCGAGGGACTCTCGATGTCCATGCCTGCATGGGGAGAGGCAATTTCGGATTCACAGATCAATCAGCTGGTCGACCGACTCAAGAGTTTTGTGGACCAGGACCGGTATCCTCAGGGAGAATTGAACTTCGTGCGGGCACACACGGTAACCAAAGCCATGGCCGAGCAGGAAGCGCTGCTCCTCCCTTCATGGACGACTTCGACCGTCAACGGACAGAAGGAAACGAGCACCCGAACGGTTCTCTACTACGCCAATCGATTCGGAAATCGATTTCAATATGAAGCGCAGGTCCCTCTCTGCACTGCATCTGTCTCCGGCGGGAGTTTGTACGGCCTCGGCGACGTAGAGCTCGATTTCAAGTATGCTTTCCACGACGACGCGGAGAATCTCAACATTCTCTCGGCAGGATTCGAGTGGAAGCTGCCAACCGGGAGCGCATCAAAGGGTTTTGGGACGGGGACGATATCGGCCGTCCCGTATCTCGCCGGCGGATTAGAAATTCGCGACCTTCTCCAATTTCAGTCGAGTCTCGAGGTCGACGCTCCCCTTGATCGATCCAAAGGAACGCCGGAGCTTAACTTTGCCGTCTCATCCACCCTCCTCACAACCCAGGCGCGACAAGGAATTTTCCCGGGATTGGAGTTCGATGCTTCGAAGAACCTGGGCAATGACGAATCGACTCTGTCGGTCGTTCCCACTGTCTATTTCACTCTCTCGAAACGGGGTCATCTTGCTCTTTCGGTCGGGAGAGTTTTTCCCGTTTCAGGAGAAAGGACGTTCGACTCGCAGTGGCTGGCGTTCTTCCTTTGGGATTATCCGGACGGGCCGCTGTGGTGATGGGGACACCCTGAGAGACGACCCCAACTCCCTTTATCCATGCCTTTCATAAAGAGGACTCTTCCATGAAAACCTTGAAGCTGTTCTTTTTTCTTTCGACGATCTCGTCGGTGGTTTTCTCCCAATCCAATGTTGACCGTCTGGTCATCGCCCTCGACTCGTTAAGCCTTGCCTCGTTCAACAACTGGAAAGCAAGTCCCGACCTGGGGAAATACACTCCTCCAGGCGACCCGACTCAGCCGGGATTCGATGATTCCCAATGGCGGAACCTCAGGCTGGACGAGGGCATTTATCTCGATTCATGCTGGATCAGAAAGGAAATCGTCCTTCCGGAAAAAATTCTCGGAACAAAGATTCATGGCCCCATGAAGCTTCTCCTCACGGTCGACGACGCCGGATACCTGTGGGTCAATGGCGTAAGCAAAGGGTACTTTCCCTGGGACGGGGAATTCGAACTGACGAAAGACGCGCAACCGGGGGACCGTTTCCTCATCGCGATCCGCGCCATCAACTCGGGAGGCCCGCTTCGTCTCATCCACGCCGAAATTCAATCCGACGAGCTCCGGCCCCTCCGGGCAGCGCTGGAAGACTTTTCATTGGGGCTTCGCGTCGGTGAGAAGCTCCTCAGCTTCGACACGTACCAGACCAACGCAACCCGCCGCGTCGACCCCGGCACGGACCGCTCGACGATGGATAAGAACGAGAAGCGCAAGCTCAACGACCTCCTTCAATTTACCGCTGCGTCGTTCGATTTATCTTCGTTGCGTCAGGGAACGATGGACCAGTTGCAGGCGGAACTCTCGCGTATGCGCTCCGAGCTGAAGCCCGTCTCGGATTATGCGAAGCGGTTCACGCTCTACTTCGACGCGAACGCCCATATCGACGCGGCCTGGCTCTGGCGATATCTCGAGAGCATCGAAGTCTGCAAAAATACGTTCTCGTCCGTCGTCAGCATGATGAGTGCGCGGAAGGATTTTACGTTCACACAGAGCGCCGCACAGTACTACGCCTGGATGGAAGAACTCTACCCCGATGTGTTCAAGGGCATCCGGCAGCGCGTCGATGAGGGACGGTGGGAAGTAGTGGGCGGCATGTGGATCGAGCCCGACTGCAATCTCCCCAGCGGGGAATCGTGGGACCGGCATCTTCTCTACTCCAAGCGCTATTTCAAATCCGAACTCGGCCAGGACGTCAAACTTGGCTGGAACCCGGACTCCTTCGGCTACAACGGCAACATGCCGATGTTCTACAGGAATGCCGGCATCGATGCCTTCATTACGCAAAAGATCGGCTGGAACGACACAGACGTTTTTCCGTATCGCGTCTTCTGGTGGGAAAGCAAGGACGGGTCGCGCATTCTCACCTATTTCCCGTACGATTACGTGGAAGAGATCAAGAATCCGTACCGCCTGGTCGACTGGCTGAGGCAGTTCGAGGCAAACACGGGATTCACCAAAATGATGGTGCTGTTCGGCGTCGGCGACCACGGCGGCGGACCGTCGATGGAGATGATGGAACGGATCGACCGCCTCCGGACCCTCGACATCTTTCCGAACGTCGAGTACGGAACGGCCGGACACTACCTCGATTGGATCAAACAGCAGGATCTTTCGAAAATCCCGACATGGACTGACGAACTGTATCTGGAGTATCACCAGGGAACGTTCACGACACAGGCGAAAATGAAGGAGCGGAACCGGAAGAGCGAGGTGCTCCTTACGAACGCGGAAAAATTTTCTGCAATTGCCACGATGTTCGGAAGAACGTACGCCCAGGATAAGCTGGAGGAGGCATGGCACGACGTTCTCTTCAATCAATTTCACGACATCCTGCCGGGGTCCGGGATCCGCGAGAATTACATCGACGCGAACGAAAAATATGACCGCGTACAGAAAATCGGCGAACGCGAGGTTTCCACTTCCCTCAATCAGATCGTCCGGCAGGTGAACACGTCGGCGGTCAGGAAAGGAACGCCCATCGTCGTCTTTAACGCGCTTTCGTGGGAGCGAACCGATGTCGTGCAGGTCGCAATCCCCGCGGACGGAGCTTCCTATGCCGTATTCGACTCCCGGGGGAAGGAAATCCCGTCGCAGATTGTTCCGAAGGACGATTACAATCGCGAGCTCCTTTTCATTGCGGAGCGTGTGCCGTCCGTCGGCTTCGAAACGTTCGAGATGAGGAGACAACCGGCATCGAATGCGCCGACGGCTCTCACAGCATCGCGGACGGCCATCGAGAATTCCGCGTTACGGGTGACGGTGGATGCCGATTCCGGATGGATCTCGGGTATTCGCGACAAAATAAACAACCGTGAAGTTCTCACCGGCATGGCAAACAAACTTCAGCTGCTCGCCGATTACCCCTCCGCCTGGGATGCCTGGAACGTCGGGTTGACCGGTGTCGAATACCCTTCCCGGCTGCGGAAGGTCGAATGTATCGAGCAGGGCCCGGTTCGCGCAGTCATTCGCGTTACGAGGGATTATCTGAAACCGGGGACGAAGCGCGAATTTCCGACTGAGGATTTTCCGTCGAGCTTCTTCACCCAGGACATTATTCTTTACAATGGACTTGACCGGGTCGACTTCCGCACCGACGTCGATTGGTGGGAAGACAAAACGTTTCTGAAAGTCGCGTTCCCCGTGGACGTGCAGGACACCGTGGCAACCTTTGAGATCCCGTACGGGACAATCGAGCGTTCGACGCAGTTGCGGACAACGTGGGAGCGGGCGAAGACGGAGGTGCCGGTCCAGCGCTGGGCAGACCTTTCCGCAAACGGATACGGGGTAAGTCTTCTCAACCGGTCGAAATACGGTTACGATGTCAAGGGAAACACTCTTCGACTCTCGCTCCTGCGTTCGCCCAAGTGGCCGGACCCCACGGCGGACCGCGGCAAGCACTCGATTGAGTACGAGCTTGTTCCGCATTCCGGCACGTGGAGGGAGGCAAACATTGTTCGGCGGGGGTATGAGTACAACAACCCGCTCATCGCGGTCATGACCGATCCGCATCGGGGGGCGCTGCCTGCCGGATGGTCGTTCGTCCAGCTTCAACCCGACGGGTTGACGCTTACGACGATCAAGAAAGCGGAAGATTCAAACGCCTGGATATTTCAGTGGTGCGATGAAACGGGAATGGAAGGAGACGCCCGGTTGACCGTGCCTCAGATTCCCAAGACCGCTCAGCTCTCTTCGTTCCTTGAAGAGGACGGAACGCCTCTGCCTGTGGAGAAGAACACCATCATCGTGCACACAAAGAAGAATTCGGTCGTCACGGTGAAGGCGACATTTTAGGTCGCACGAGGACTCCGGGACCGCGGTTGGCCGCTCCGGCGGTTCCGCCTATGACTGCAGGAGGTATTGGAGTTTGACGAAGAATTGTCGCGTCGTCGTCGTGAACCCATCCGCGCCGCCGAAGTTGATTCCGTCATCCGTGAAGCCCGCATAGAAGATGGTGAACGGGTCGAGCTTGTAGCTCAGAAGCGGATAGAAGTTGAACGAGCCGTCGAACGTGTCGTATTGTGTGATGAGGCGAAGGAAGATTTCACGGCTGAACTGGTAAATACCCGCGACGCGGTAGATGTTTCCGTCGTAGAAGAGTTCGCCCGTTTCGACGCTTGAGAGCCGCGACCGCACGTAGGAAAGGTCGAGTTCGGATTCTGCCGTCGGCCGGATGGTCGCAGCAAGGCTGAAGTTGTGCCCTGTGCCGAGGTCGGGCGTATCCGTGCGGCGAATGAACCTGCCCAGGTCAAGCTCACCGGAAAGCGAAAGCGCTCCCAGCGGCTTCGAGCTGAAGGTCGTCTGAGACCGATTGATTCGCAGAAATTCGACACCGTGGAACAGCTCCTCGTTGACAAGTAAATACTGGAAATTCACGGTCGTCTGGCTCTTCATTTGCAGACTGAACCCGGGTACGAACCATCTCTCCTTTCTCACCGCGTCGTAGTTGTAGTGCAGTCCGCCGTTGGCGGTAATCTGTGCGACATCGATGAAGGAATCGACGGGATAGATCGTATAATAGTCATAGGTGAGATAGTATTTGTTGTCCGATGCAGTGACAAATCCATCCTGCGCCTGAAAGGTCGGCGAGACGGTTCTGTAGGTTAACGATACATAATAGTCTCGCGTGCTTTGGAACAGGTCGCTTTGGATCGCAAACCCGTTGTAGGACTCCCCGTCGAACGCCGCCGTGTGCCCGGTGCTGCCGAACAGACGCGTGTTGGAAAACAGGCTTGTGTCGTTGAGCTCTTTCGTATCCGAGTAAAAGGCCTCTCCCCGAAAGTAGTAGTTCTCCCAGAATAGATAGTTCCAGTCAACCCCCGCTACATAATTGTGGGCGGACGACGAATTCCGCGACGTGAGCATCGTACCGAGAAAAGATGTACGCCCAAGGTCGTAGCGGGCGCGCGCGATGTTCGAGAACGATTCCGTCGAGCTTGGCACGAAGTCGCTCCCTTCTTCTCCGGGGATGATGTAGGGAGAGTTTCTGTCGGAGGCCGCAAGGTACTCGTACGAGAGCGACCCTTCCTTCCCCGTAATTTTTGCGGCACCGATGGGATTGTCGATGGTGCGCGAGTAAAAGATGTTGGTCCGATCCTGGAGGATATCGGTGCCGATGAGAAAGAAGGGCCGTTTTTCCGGATAGAAGAGCGAGAATGTGGTATTGACGCTGACCTGATCTGCGTCCGATTCGACCTGACTGAAATCGGGATTCACCACTGCATCCGCGGCAAAGTCGGGGGCAGGGGCATAGCGAATTCCGCCGCCAACCCTTCCATGCACGTTCCCGTTTTG
>DATJYV010000179.1:0-3672 GCA_035499415.1 Bacteroidota bacterium | reverse complement strand
CGCATTCCAAGCGCATCGTTTCTCCAAAGTCGCTGGGTTCCATTCCGAATTTCCGTGAGACCGCTGTCCGTCGCGAGCCACTCTGAACCGTCAACCGCCTGGCACACGGCCGAGGCAGTCCTGGAGCGCATCGGCATTCCGCCCGAAAGGTCTTCAGGAGTCTCACGATCCGCGCGTTGTAGATTCTCCTCCACAGTGCGCGTCCCACTCCTGCTCTCCAAGAGAAAGCATAACTCGCCGCTCCGCATATGGCTGATGCGGCTTACAAAGGAAGAACCCAAAAATGTGCCTTCCCCGAAATAGCGCCATCGTTCGCGACGGCGTCGATACGCTCCCTGGAATGCGACGCGACTGGCGACCCACACATCTCCGAGCTCATCGTCATTGATCGAGGTCACTGCTCCCAGCTTCCAGGGGCCGATGTATCGAATCGATGAGACCAGTTCCGTTGCGCGATATATCCGAATGCCGTCATCGGTTCCCAGCCAGATCTCGCCGGCGTGAGTCCGAAGGATATCGTAGACCGTGTCAAAGCTCTGACCAGCGGCACCGAGGAATTTCCATCGGGCTGACCCCAGTTTACAGAGTCTCAGCCCTTCGGAGGTTCCCACCCAAAGGTCGTCGTTGGGGCGGAATCGGATGAAATGGGCGTCCACGAGTTCATACAGCGGCGGGTCGAATCTCGTCCACCGGCCATGGAAGGACGATTCAATCGCCCCAGACTGACAAATCGAGACCATTCGACCATCGGAACTCCGGTCGACGATCCGGAGCGGATCTGTCAGGCCGCGAGAACTCCTCCCTCCGATCGCCATGACCCACCGTCGGCGCATTCCGGCGTCTGAATGTGACACGAACACCCTGCCTGCACCGACGCCGTCGTCCCCATTTGCAAATATTCCGGACGGAACTCCCGGCGGTGCCATCGACCGATCCGTTCGGGACCAAGTCGCGCCTTCAAGTCGGAATAAAAGATTCCCCGCGCAAAGCGTGATCGATCTCTCCTCCGACCAGAGATCCAAACGTTGTCCTTTGCCGTCGACTCCTTCGGGGAACTGAAAAGGGGTCGAGCGTCCATCGTACGAGAGCTGGACAAGACGCATAACCGTGTCTTTGTGCGCATCGATACTTCTTCCGAGCACGAGAAGCTTGTCCGAACGAGTCACGGCATTGACGACCGACAAATCTGTGCCGTCATATTCAATCGGTGTCCTCCGGAACGCGACCGCATTCCCGCGGAAGAGTTTCTCGTCGACGACGAGGCAGAGGTCTCCCTGAGGCCCAGGGAACGCATGCTCGATCTTCTTTCCGAGGCAATCTTTCGGAACCGCTGCAGTTCTCCAGCGATAATTGTCGAACCACGCTACTGCGGATTCCGTGACTGCCCACGCCCTCCCATCGGAGGTCTCTACGACGTCGCGCACCCGGTTGGACGGCAATCCGGATTCGGTCGTGAACAGCGACCACCGCCATCGCTCGTTGAGGGGGTCATCCTGCGCCGACAGGATGAGGGTGGACAGCGCCAGGAAAACGATGAATCGATACATCGATCTCATCGATGAAATTTGACTAAGGGGGAAACAAGGTACGGGGGAGACGGAGAAATGTATATGAAGCTCCGACGAAATGCAAACAGCAATCAGTCCGTTTGCCTCCCGGTCATTCATCTTCTCCCCGGCCAAACCCCATCGGCCGGCGCTTGGGGGCCGGAAGCGCCTGCGGCTCCATCAGTTTTTTCAATTCGGCGAGAACATACATGATCGCGCCTTCATGCGCGTTGAGCCTGCCCGAAAGCCTTTTTTCCAGTTCGCCAAGTTTGTCCATCATCGCCCCGTTCGCCGCAAGTGTCTCCCGCATCTTGATGAACGCGCGGACGACAAAGATGCTCATCTGAACCGCGCGCCTGCTCTTGAGGATGTTTGCCGCCATCACGGCGCCGTGCTCGGTGAACGCACGGGGACGTGTCCGGCGTCCACCCCGGCCTTCGTTTGACATCGCAATTTGCGATGTCAAAGATCGAACCTCCTCCCTCGAGAGCTGAAACATGAAGTCCCTGGGAAATCGTCTCCGATTCCGCTTGACCGCCTCGTTCAGTCTGAAGGTCGGGATGCCGTAGACGCGGGCGAGGTCGGTGTCCAGGATAATCCGGCTTCCCCGAATGAAGCGTATCGCTGTGTGGATGAGAGTTCGTTTCGAACCGGACAGCTTGCTCCGTTTCATGATTCCCCCTTGAAGTTGATTATGAGAAATGTACCGTTCGCGCGAAGAGGTCCGCCGGTAATCCGGATTCCGTTGTGAGCAGAGACTACAGCCGTCTCTCGTTGATGAGATCTTCCTGCGCCGACAGAATTTGGGGTAACAGCCTCAGGAAATAGATCGATCGACGCATCGATCTTGACGATGAAATTTGGTTGGGGGGGGAAACCGGGTACGGGGGAGACGGGCGAAATGTAAATGATGCGGCAATGAAATGCAAACGGAGGCGAACCGGGGTAGTGTCCTGTTTCCAGGCAGCCGTCACCCCGAACTTTGGGCCGAAGGCCCATCAGCCTCTGGCTGAGGTTCGGGGTCTGTGAACGTCAGATGTTGAAACCCCGTGACGAAGCACGGGGCAAGTAAGTTCAGAATGACGCTTCCTTAATACGTTGGAGCCTGCTGATATTGAGGACACTGCTGAAATAGTCTGCCAGTTGACTCTCAGTCTCCCTTAAATTACATTCTCCGGTTGGGGTTTTCATCTCTCCGGATTGGTTCACTGCACGTTAACTGCCGGGATTGCAATGGGCGATAGATTTTCGGTGATCGCGTGGCTGTTGCTTATTTCCGCGCTTTTCGTCGACAGCGCCAACATCACCGACCTCCTGCCGGGATCGACGACGATCCACTTCGAAGAGATGCCGGGAGTGGGCGATGACGGTGTTGCCATGGGATCCGGGGTCCATCGGCTCGCACCTCCGCCCGATGCAAGTTCTTCCCGCACGAATCGCACTACCCGGCACCCTGCACTCGTTCTTCTCGACCAGGACAGTTACTCGCTCGCACCTTCAGCCCCCTCCTGTGCTGAAACCGAGGTCCAACATCGTCCCGAAGGACTTTCGGATTCGTTTCAAGGCGAATCCTTCCCTCTCATCTATCTTCGCAACTGCTCTCTTCTGATTTAGCTTTTCCGCTCGTTCTCGCATCGATTCGAGATTTCCCGGCATCAACACCGGGTTCAATGTTCTGGTTTCAGCGTGTCACGCAACACTCAAGAAGGAGGCCTCAATGATCAAGTGCCAACGCTTTCTACTCGCCGTTACACTCCTCGGAATGTTGATCCCTGGAATAGTGAGCGGACAGTGGTCCACCAACCCGATCATAAACAATGCGATATGCACGGCAGCATATGACCAGTATTCTCCCACAATCGTGAGCGACGGTTCGGGAGGGGCGATCATTACGTGGCAAGACCTTCGCAGCGGAAACGACTTCGATATCTACGCGCAATATATCAACGCAGCCGGAACACCTCAGTGGCCAAGTAATGGCGTTGCGATATGTACCGCAACAGGTGACCAGGCTTCTCCCACAATCGTGAGCGACGGTTCGGGGGGGGCGATCATTACGTGGCAAGACGAGCGCGGAGCCAACTATGATATCTACGCGCAACGTATCAACGCAGCCGGAACACCT
>DATJYV010000178.1:0-8996 GCA_035499415.1 Bacteroidota bacterium | reverse complement strand
CGGGTTGATGGGGCGTAGCTCGACCCATGAGCCCTCGGACATGTAGCATCCGCGGACATCCTGGTAGGCAAAAATAAATCCTTCTTTCATCAGGGAGATCGACGGGCGCAGGAAGCGGGGATATTTATCTTCGCCGTACGGGGCGACGCTGTACGGCGTGCGTATCATGATAATGGGATACGGCCTGGTTGTGTCGCGGGGCGTGTAGATGCTGGTGAAGAGCCGAACGCCGTCGCGCATCGGAATAAGCACCTCGCGCTTCGCGTACGCGGACCGCACATCAAAGGCTTCCTGTGAGTGGAGGAGCGGTCGGACGATTGCGCCATGAAAAAGGAGAAGGAAAAAGAGATTGGCGATATGACATCGGTACATCGTTTGAGTTTGGTCGAAGAAAGGGAGCCGCTTTGGTCTCATCATGGCGATGCCTCAGACTCCTTCAAGGATGGTCGCGATCCCCTGGCCGACGCCGATGCACATTGTCGCGAGGCCGTACCGGGAATGCCTTCGCTTCATTTCGTGGACGAGCGTTGTCACGATCCTGGCCCCGCTGCAGCCGAGCGGGTGGCCGAGGGCGATCGCGCCGCCGTTCACGTTCACGCGGCCTTCGTCCAGTCCCAGCTCCCGAATGACGACGAGCGATTGCGACGCGAACGCTTCATTCAATTCCGTCAGATCGAGGTCCCGCACATTCAACTTCGCTTTGCGCAGAGCCATCTGCGTTGCAGGAATCGGGCCGATGCCCATGAAGCGCGGGTCGACGCCTGCGACGCCGGTCGAGACGATGCGCGCGAGCGGTTTCAATCCGAGCTGTTGTGCTTTCGATTCACTCGTCACAAGAAGGGCGGCGGCTCCGTCGTTGAGGGATGAGGAGTTGCCCGCCGTAACGCTGCCCCCCTTTCTGAATGCCGGGGCCAACTTCGACAGCTTCTCCAACGATGTATCGGGCCGGGGTCCCTCATCAACGTCAACGCGGGTTTTCTCTCCTTTCCCGTGGGTAACTTCCACGGGAAGAATTTCATCGTCGAATCGTTCGTCGATCGCCGCCTGCACCGCCCGCTGATGGCTCTGGAGCGCGAATCGATCCTGTTCCTGTCGCCCGACTTTCCAACGCTCCGCAACGTTTTCCGCGGTTTCACCCATCGACTCAAGCGGGAATCGTTTTTCCATTTCAGGGTTCGGGAATCGCCATCCGAGAGCTGTATCGTAGGCCGTCAGATTTCCGTACAGCGCCCGGCCCGCAACATTCTTCTGAAAGACGAATGGCGCGCGCGACATTGATTCCACCCCCCCTGCGACGACAATCTCCACGTCGCCCGACCAGATCGATCGTGCCGCCTGATGAATGGCATCCATACTGGAACCGCAGAGCCGGTTCACGGTGCTTGCGGGGATCGATACGGGAAAGCCGGCGAGCAGCACCGCCATCCTGCCGACATTCCGGTTATCCTCGCCCGCCTGATTTGCGCAACCCCAGATGACGTCCTCCACCAGGGCGGCGTCGATCTTCGTTCGTTCGATGAGTGCCCGGAGGACAAGTGCGCTCAGGTCGTCCGGACGGACGCTTTGAAGAGACCCGCCGTACTTTCCCACGGGTGTACGGACTGCATCGACGATGACGGCCGTATGCTGAGGGTCCCTCATGCTACCGTCGAGCGGGATGGATGCAAATCAAGCCGGAGGATGGGGGTCGGTGTGCCATCGTTTGAGGAATGACGGGAGGGTGAAGGCATCGCTGCGGGAATTGAGAAGGAAAAGAGTGACGAGAAACAGGCCGGAATTTTCAGCCACCTTCAGCCAGCTTATCTTCCCGACGGCGGGATCCTGGGTAAAGCACCCGCACGAAATATCGAGGCGCCGGAGAAGAGCCGTGGCGACGGCTCCTGTGAAGAGCACAAGGGACAGAGCAGCGATGAGCGACGCGCCCCGGAAGTATACGCCGGTAAGAATCGCGAGACCTGCGAGGAATTCGACCCACGGAAGAACCGTCGCAAGGAGGGTTGCCACGGATTCGGAGCTCAACTGATAATTCATGATCGATAAGGCGAAGGCCTCGGTGTCTCCCATTTTTTCCGCACCCGCAAGAATAAAGAGCAAGCCGACGAGGATGCGGCCCGCGAGTACGGTGACCGGATGAGCAAAGAGAGATTTCACGGAGAGGATTTCTCGACCGGAAGATGGCTGTCGTACCAATCCTGCCAGCCGCTGAAAAACACCCTGATGTTCGAGAATCCCTGGTCGTACAACTTTCCGGCGAGGTCGAGACTGGAGTTGCATCCCGCGCCGTCGCAATAAACGACGAGGAGTCGGTCTTTCGGGAGGCGCCGGATCATCGGTTGGTCATGGTCGAACTGGCTCAACGGGAGACTGATCGCGCCGCGGATATGTCCGCGACGGTAATCGAACTCGTGCCGGGCGTCGATGAATAGCGCCGCGCTTGAATCGAATAATGCGCGGGCTTCGGCAAGGGAGATGATGGAGGGGGCCAGGGCCGAGAGTCTTCGCGCCTTCGCTGCCCGGAGGGACTCTGACGCAAAAAAACCTCCCGCGGTAACGGCAGTGTAGGAGAAACCGAGAACCGTCGCCGCGATCACGATTCCGACGGCTTCGCGCACCGCCTGGCGCATCATGCTAATTCCCGGATGTTCCGATGAACGGGACCCGCAACTCCACTTCCGGCTGATTCCGGCTGTCCAGCTCGATCGTGATGTGTTCGTTCGCGTAGCCCGGCTTATCCGGCTTTGCCTTTACCACCACGTGGAGCGTGTCGTCGGGGGCGAGCGATTTCTTGTCGAATGTCGCGGTAATACCCGGCGTCGACGACTTGATCTCTCGAATCGTCAGCGGATGGTTTGTCACATTTGTGAATGCAACTGTCTGCTCCGTGACCTTGCCGATGGCGATGGGCCCCATCCAGCTCGTCAGCGAATGCGTCGCCGGCTCAAGCTCCATCCGGACATCTGCAACAAGCTTTACGTCGACCGTCGCGGCGGTCGGGTCATTTGACGTGATGGAGATGTGCTTCTCAGCCCGTGTCGTATAGCCGGTGGAATTGAATTCGATCTTCAGCAGGTCCGATTCGCCCGGAGCAAGGACGCTCTTGGGAGATTTCACCGTCGTGCATCCGCATGAAGGATACACACCCGTGATGTTGAGACTCTCGTTCCCGATGTTCGAAATCTTGACCATCGCCATCCCGTGCTGGCCGCTGTACAAGATTCCCATGTCCACCTCCATCTTGTCGAGCGCGAGCTTTGGCTGGGCGGAGACAACGTGCGCGAAGAGAGCTCCGAGGATCAAAAGGGAAAAAAGCTTGACCCGTTCCATTGATTCATCTTTCATTTCTTGGCCTGCCCATCATCGGGCGGTCCATTTTCTTGTAGTCCGGGGGAATCTGAAAGAGCGACGCGTCGAGCGATTTCTGCTCGATCTTTGTCACCTCGAATTTTGACTCGTTCCCGCTCTTGCCCGTGGTGACGATTTGCAGGGGGAAATAGCCCTTGTACTGCTCCATCGACTCCCAATCAAAACCGTTGCGATCCCGTCCCCCCATTCCGGGCGCGACATACTGCCCCAAACCCTTTGTTGCCCAGATTTTGCTCTCGAAATTCTCCCCCTTTACATCGATCTCGTCCGCGTCGTAGCCCAGGATCTTCTGGGATTTTCCGGTCTTTGTGATTTCGGGCTTGGGTGCATCTCCTTCCGGCGGCTGCGCCGCGGGTACTTCCATGTACATCTGCATCTGTGTCATCAGCACGATATTCGACCCGTCCTTCCCCATGTGGAGTAACACCATCGTTCCCCGCTGAGTTTCCATTTCAATCCGGACGTTGCCGTCCTTCACCATGTAGGTGATGGAGGGGGTATCGGCGTCCGATTTCGTCTTCATCTCGATGACTCCTTCGAACGATTGCGCGGAGAGCTGGGTCATCCAAAGAACTATGACGCTGAGGAGCAGGCGTGGGCGGAAGCTCATTGGGACTCCTTTGGTTGTGGGTGTGGCAGGCGCTGCATGTCGTTTGTGGTCGACGCTTGATTCAGCGCCAGCTGTGTCAGGAGCGGGGCGGCGCGGTACCGATCCTCGCCAAGATCCTGCTCGAGTGCTCGAAGCAGCGAATGGACCTGGGGTAACCCGATTCTATCTCCCCACTCGATCGGCCCGTGCGGGTGCCGGAGCCCGAGTTTCATTGCCGTGTCGATGTCGGAAGGGGAGGCAATGTCTTCCATAACGGCGAACATGGACTCATTCACAAGCTGACAAAGGATGCGGGGCAAAACCATTCCAATCCGATCCTGGACCAATTCCACTTCCTTCCCCAGGCTTCCGAAGAACCGGGCGACGACGTCCAGCGTTTCTCTGGGAGTGGAGACCGTTGGGGCGACCTCGACGACGGGCCGGTCGGTCAACGTGGGAAACGCTCCGATTCCCACCAGCCGGTGCTTCCCCTTGATCCATGTCGCCTGTTCCGAAGCCGTGACCGTGACGGAGCTTGTCAGAATCGGCGCCGTCGGCGGAAGGACCCGGTCCAACGCCGTGACATTCATCTTCTTGCGGCCAATATCCATATTTGTTAGGTCAATTCCAACCGACGTGTTCGCCGGAGCGGACGAAGCGAACTTGAACTGCGTCTCCTGCGCAGAGGATTGAAAGCTCCCGCGGAGCGATGCGTCGATCACAACGGCGTATCCCCGCCCGGCGCAAAGTTCCGCGTATGAATGCACCATGGGGATCTCGCCCGCAACAAAAACAAGAGCCCTGACCGATTCGGCCGGAAGTGAAGATTTTTTTTTCGTCATGTCGGTTTGCGCGTTCCGGAGGCCTGCTGGTTCTTCGACTCGGAGTAGTTGTAGAAACCTCGTCCCGATTTTCTTCCCAGCCATCCCGCATCGACCATTTCCTGCTGGAGAGGATGCGGCCGGAAACGCGGTTCGCCAAAATACTGGTCATAGATGGATTGGGTGACGGCGAGATTGATATCAATGCCGATAAGATCCATCAGCTCAAACGGGCCCATCGCGAAGTCGCCGGATGTTTTTACGATCCGGTCGATTTGCTCGACCGTTGCGACATGTTCTCCCAGAAGGCGCAACGCTTCGCCGTAAAACGGACGCGCAAGGCGATTGACGATGAATCCGGGAGTATCTTTCACGACGACGGGGGTTTTGCCGAGCTTTTTTGCGAAAGCAGCCCCCTGCCCGACAACTTCATCGGAAGTCTGCCGGCCGCGCACAACCTCGACCAGCTTCATGATGTTCGCAGGGTTGAAAAAATGAATGCCCAGAAATCGCCCGGGCCGATGAAGGGAAGAGGCGATCGCCGTGATGGAGAGGGATGATGTATTGGAAGCGAGCAGAGCTTCGCTCTTTGCATTTTCCTCGATTCTCTTGAAGAGGTCGCGCTTGACGCGCAGGTCTTCAATGACTGCCTCCAGAATAAGGTCGCAGGACGAGAGGTCGGAGATGCTTGTCCGGGGCTTGATACGCTCGAGGGTCGGATCCAATTTCTCGGGCGGAATTTTTCCTTTCTGGATTCCTTGCTTGAGCTCGGTGCGGATTTTTTCCGTCGACTGTCTCAGGACCGTGGTGTTGATGTCGTAGAGCGTGACCTCAAGCTCCGCCAGGGCCGCCGCCTGCGCAATCCCGGCGCCCATCGTTCCCGCTCCGACAATGCCGATATGCTTCATCAAAAGTCCATGTGGTGGAATGATTTCAACGCGAAAAATTTCGGACGAAACTTAGGGAAAGGATGGGGGAAAAACAAGGGAGGAGGCCATCAGAGGTCAGCTTTCAGCGTTCAGGGGAAGAGCGGTTAGACGGACTCCTTCGTATCACTCACGTAGGTCTGGCAGCTCAACCCTGCTCGCTTCTATTTTCCCTTGAAGCTCGGCTTCCGCTTCTCCAGAAACGCCGCCACTCCTTCCCGATGGTCTTCGGATTGAGATGCGATATCCTGAATGATCGCTTCATAGTCGAGAAGTGCGTCGAGGTCGGATGTCAGCGACTTGTTCAGCGTTCGCTTGATGAGGCCGATCGTTTTCGTCGGCCCTTGCGCGAGTCGCCGGGCGAGCTCCATCGTCGATCCCTCCAGCTCGGCCGAGGGGACGACCTTGTTCACGAGTCCAACGCGTTCCGCTTCCTGGGCGGTGATGTCGTTCCCCAGAGCCGAGTACTCAAACGCCCGCGCCATCCCGACGAGCCGGGGAAGAAACCAGTGGGAGCCGGAATCCGGGACGAGGGCGATGCGCACGAAGACTTCGATGAGTTTCGCGTGGTCTGCGGCGATGCGCATGTCGCATGCGAGGGCGATGCTCAGGCCGGCCCCGGCTGCGACGCCGTTGATCATTCCGACAATCGGCTTCTCCATGCGGCGCATCCTCCGGATCATCGGGTTGTAGCTCTTCTCGAGAGACTCCTTGAGCGATCGGTTCGAGTGTTGTCCCTCATGTTCCTTGAGGTCCTGACCGGAGCAGAACGCTTTGTCTCCCGCTCCCCGGAGCACGATACAGCGCACCGCTTCATCTGCTTCGGCAGCCCTGAGAGCATCGTTCAGCTCTTTCTTCATTTGCTCGTTCAGCGCGTTGTAAACCTCGGGGCGATTGAGCATGATCGTGCAGATTCCCCCCTCGGAAGAATAGTTGAGAGTCTGGTAGGATGGATTCATATCGGTGGTCGTTCCCTGCAAAATTGGAACATCCGTGAAGCGTGATGAGGTTAACGGTTTCGCCGGCCCGTGTCCTGCAGCAGAACGACCGAGCCGTCGGCGTCGGTGATAGCAACGTCGCCGTTGTCGCCGGGCGCCACAGGGTTGACGATGGTGTTGCTGATCTTATGCGCCCATTGGATCGTCCCCGTTCGTGAGTCGACGGCGTAGACCGTGCCGTTCTTGTGGGCAAGATAGACGAGGCCGTCTTTCTCGACAAGCGCGGATGGGTCGATATCGTATCCGAATTTGCAGTCGGTCGCCCAGATAATTCGTTGGCGTGAGGTGTCGGCAGAGAAGGCGAAGAGCGTATCGTTCATGCATTTGGCGAATATCCGGAAACCGTCGTTCGATATGCCGAGTCCCTCGCGCACCTGGTGCGCATTCGACCGCCAGAATGCGCGACCCGTCTCCGCGTCGAGTGCGGTCATGATGCGGTCCGGAGCGACAATGTATACGACTTTGCCGGAGGCGACAGGCCAGCAGGCCGCGGGGGAGAGATTGTTCGTCGGACTTCCGTTCGACCATCTCCAGGCGGGTGTGCCGTTCGAAGCGCTCAAAGCGTAGAAGTATGTATCCCATGCCCCGAAGTAAACCTTGTTTTGATATACGAGCGGTCTGCATTCCACGAACGCCCTGAGTTCATTGAATTGCCATATTGACTTTCCGGTCGCAAGATTGATTGCCCGAAACGTGCTGTCACTTCCGCCGATGTAGACGACGCCATTCACGATGGCGGGACAGCCGACAACGGGCTCACGCGTTTCGAAGCGCCATTCCACCGTTCCGTCTGATAACCGGAGGTTGTAGATGCTGCGGTCGCTCGACCCGAATACGACATTGTCCCCAGCAATGGCCGGAGAAGAATATACCGGACCGCCGGTCTGGTATTTCCACTTGATGTCGCCGTCTGCAGCGGAGAGACATTCGACCGACCCCGAGCTGTTTCCGACCACGATCGCGTTGCCGGCGAACGCGGGTGCCGATGCAATCGTGAAGCCCGTCGACCTCCTCCAGACTTCGCGCACGTTGGGATAGCGTGCATTGACCGAGAAATCCGGCCGGGAATATCCCGTCGTGTCCGAAGCATAATTTCGCTGACCTATCGCCAGCCGATCCCACAACGTCGTCGACTTTCCCGGCCTCCGCTCGAAGATGAACATCGAATCTCTTCGGACCGTCGCGATCGTGTATCCCCCTTCACTCTGTTGCGCCCGAAGAGTTGACCTGCCCATCACACCGGGGATTCCTTCGAAGTCCAACGACTTGTTCGCATGTCCGTGTCCGCACAGGACCGCCTGGGTATTGTAACGTTTCAACCGCCCTGTCATCTCGTACCAATTATCCAGCTGATTGTCGAGCGGATAGTGCGTGACGAAAAAGAGAGGTTGACGCGGGTCTTTGAGCTTTGCCAGAACCGAGTCCATCCATCGAAGGTCCTCGGGTGCAAAGTGTCCGTCCCCCATCCGCATGACCGGGCCTTCGTGGAGGCCGATGAAGCGGAATCCTCCAAACTCAAACACGAACCTGTCCGACCCCCAGACTTTGGAGAATTGCGTGCACCCCGATTCGGACCATTTCGTGTCGTGGTTGCCGGGAATGATCTCGTATGGTTTGTTGAGACTGTCGAGCAGGTGTTTGGCGGTTGCGAACTGCGCGTTCCAGCCCAGCTCCGTGATATCGCCCGAGATGATGACGAAGCTGAGCGAGTCATTCCGGTCAATGTCCCGAACTGCCTGACGGAGGTCTTCTTCGCTCGTCGGCGAGCCGATATGCGTGTCGCTCAACCACGCGAAATGAAATGGAGATGTTTGACCCGGGGAATGGTGAGAAGGTACGAGCAGGACGAAGAGGAGCAGTATTCGACGAGATGCCTGATGGACGTTCGACGAGGTCATCACACGGCGGGCTGCGAAGAATATCGGGTCACTTCTTGTGGGGTTTGAGTTTGCCGACCATCGTCGAGATCAGTGATTTCCAATCGGGGTTTTCCGGCATTTCGACATTGACGGGAGGGGACGGTCGCTCTTCCTGCTTGCGCCCGGAGGAAATGCGATGGTCCGGACGACGGTGATGCCGGCGCGGGTGCCGCGAAGACCTCTGCGCCCGATGTTTTGGAGGCCGCTGCGCAGGAACGGCCGGCGCCGTCTCGGCCGGCTTGGAGTAATCGAATCCCGGCAGCTTCTTCAGCTCAAAGTGCCTGGAAGTAAATCGTTCGATTTTTTTCATCTCGTCCACCTCGTCGTGCGAGACGAACGTGATTGCGTCCCCGGTCGCCGCAGCGCGCCCCGTGCGGCCG
>DATJYV010000177.1:0-9290 GCA_035499415.1 Bacteroidota bacterium | reverse complement strand
TTCGGGCGATGAGAGAAGAGAATGGAGTGCCGGAGGGACAAGGACCTGCGAGCAGAGCAGGAAGAAATTTTTCAGACCCAGATCTCTGGCTGACCGCACGGCCATCGCATGTGCGGGCGCCGTCGTCTCGAACCCGACGCCGAAGAAAACGATTTTCTTTCCGGGATTCATCCGTGCAATACGAACCGCATCGATCGGAGAGTAGACAATCCGGACGTCTCCTCCTTCGGCTTTCACGGTAAGCAGGTCTTTTTCCGACCCCGGAACGCGCAGCATGTCGCCGAATGAAGCGAAGATGACATCGGGTTTCGATGCGATCGCGATTGCGCGGTCGATTGCTTCAAGCGACGTCACACACACGGGACAACCGGGGCCGTGGATGATTTCGATCTCCGGCGGCAGCAGGTCTTCGATTGCATACTTGACAATCGTGTGGGTCTGACCGCCGCAGACCTCCATGATCGTCCAGGGCCGGGTGATCACCGACCGGATCGCGAGCACGAGTGTGTGCACGCGCCTCCAGTCCCGATATTCATCGACGTATTTCATCGTTCAGGTTCACCCGCTTCTGCGCGCGGATGCCCTTCGTCCGTTTCCCAGGCAGTTTCTTCCAGAAGATTCAACGTTTCCGCGGCGGAAAATTCATCCACACAACTGATCGCGAAGCCGACATGGACAATCACGTAGTCGCCCACCCGAACCTCGGGAACCCATTCGAGACAGACCTGTTTCTCGACGCCGCCAAAGCTGACTCTTCCCATTGTCGGTCGAGAACCGGCTTCGATGCTCAAGACCTTTCCGGGAATGGCGAGACACATTTTCTTCTCCTCGTTGTTCTATGGACAGGCAGGGGTCGGAAGAAATTCCGTCGGCGTAACTCCGGTCACCGATTTATTTCTTCTCACTCGAACCCTGCGATGCGAGATTCGCATTCCTTTTTGAACGACCGTCATCCAGTCCCATTGCAACCGACGCGATCTGGCCGGCCGAAATCCCTCCGTCATTCGGCGGAATTCTCTGGTTCCAGAACGGTTTGAATCCGGCTGAACGCAGGAGTTGAACGCTGCGCTCCGTCAGGTATTTGTTCTGAAAACATCCGCCGCTCAGGACAACCGTGTGCATGCCTGTCCGCTCCGCCATTCTGACGATCGCATCACTCAGCGTATGGTGGAATTTCGCGGCGATGACGCCGCGTGCGGTCTTCCTGCTCAAGTCCTCCAGAATCTCCAGGACCATCAATTCCCAATCGAGGACATAGGGCATTCTGTTTTCATTGACCCCGCCGGCTCCCCCCGCTGTTTCATCCATCCGCTTTCGGATCGCCATCGAATACATTTCATCCTCATGCCCACCTCCGATCCGGTATTCCAGCTCCATCGCTGCCTGGCCTTCGAACGTCGACCGCTGACATACACCGATGAGCGAGGAAACGGCATCGAACAATCGCCCTGCGCTTGAGGTGAGGGGAGAATTGATCCCGTTCTCCAACATTCTTCTCACAACCGAAAGCTCCTCTCGCGAGAAGCTGGCAACCGCAGGAATTTCCTTCTGACTGAACGCTGCGTTTCCCAGCACCTCGAACAACACGCCAAGCGCTGCGCGTCGCGGTTCTTTCGAAGCGGTGTCGCCTCCGGGAATTCGAAACTGCCGCAAGTGCGCTGTGCGGCCGACGGTGTGATCCCTTAACAGCAGGAATTCGCCCCCCCAGATCGTACCGTCCGTCCCGAAACCCGTTCCATCCCACGAAACTCCAAGAACCGGCGGGTTGATTTCATTTTCCGCCATGCACCCGGCGATGTGCGCAATGTGATGCTGAACGCGCCGGGGGTTCGGCGACTTCATCTCGGCATAAATCGTCGACGCATAGTCCGGATGAAGGTCGCAGACGAGTTGAGGTTCATGGATGCCGTACATCGCCGAGAGATCGTCGATCGTGCGGACGAACGCCGCCCGTGTTTCCGCCGAATCGAGGTCGCCGATCATCTGGCTGACGATCACCTGCGAACCGACGCTGAGGGCGATCGAATTCTTGAGGTGACCTCCCACGGCGAGGGTCGGCGCATTGCTTTCCATCGCCACCGGAATCGGCAACGGCGCGTAACCCCGGGAGCGGCGGAGGATTTGTTCGCGTCCAAGCATGATGCGCGCCACAGAGTCGTCGACGCGACGGACGATGGGCCGGTCGTGGACAAGAAACGCGTCCGCAATTCCCCGGAGGCGAGCGAGCGCTTCGTGCTCGTCGATGCAGAGGAGGTCGTCGGTGAGATTCCCGCTTGTTGCGACAACCGGAAACCCAAGATCGCGCATGAGAAGCTGATGGAGCGGCGCGTACGGGAGCATCGCTCCGAGGTACGGATTTCCCGGCGCGACCTCTCCGGCAACCGCCTCTGAAACGCTCCGGCGTTTTCGCGCAAGCAAAACAATGGGAGCTTCCGGAGAGCGCAGGAGCCGCTCCTCAGCCCCGGAGACTTCACAGACTGCGGATACTGCATCGAGCGATGGAAACATGAGCGCAAACGGCTTTTCTTCGCGACGCTTTCGCTGGCGCAGCCGGGCGACGCTTTCCGCGTTCCGCGCGTCGACAACCAGGAGAAAACCCCCGATTCCCTTGAGTGCGAGAATCTTTCCGCTCCTGACAACCTCGACCGCTTCCTTCAATGCATCGTCCTTCTTCGCCGTAGGTGTTCCTTCACCATTCCATAATTCCACATGCGGACCGCAGACGGGGCACGCGTTCGGCTGGGCGTGGAATCGGCGATTTGCCGGGTCGCCATACTCTTGTTGACACGACGGGCACATCTGAAACTTCTTCATCGACGTGTTCGCCCGGTCGTACGGAAGGGATTCGATGATGGAATACCGGGGACCGCAGTGGGTACAATTGATGAAGGGATAGCGATACCGCCGGTTGTTCGGGTCGAACATTTCGGCGAGACATGCGTCGCATGTCGCAATGTCCGGCATGATGAGGGCGCAAATTTCGCCGCTGGGGTCGCTGGACCGAATCTCGAACGATTCATAACCGACGGGTTCGAGAATCGAGAATTCAAAGCTCAGGATGATCGCGGGTGCGGGTTTCTCCTGTTTGATTCGCAGAAGAAATTCATTCACCATCTCCTGCGACCCTTCAACTTCGAGACGAACACCCTGCGCGCCGTTCTCCACCCATCCCGTAAGTCCGCAATCGTGTGCGAGGCGAAAAATGAACGGACGAAATCCAACACCCTGAACGGCTCCGCGAAGGACGGCGCGGGCGCGTTCTGTGCGGGATGATCGGTGCTCGAATGTTCCTTCCCGTCGCATAAGATACCGATCAGGAAAAGGCAAGAACAGTGCCCCACTTCGAGGGTTGAATACGAACGGGAATTGGCGGAATGACCCGTATCGGCGGCCAATTGGTTCGCATGAGTAAGAATATTTTCCCTTAACTGATTCTTGACTTCCGAATAATGAGAATCCATATGTCCCGTACGGCGAGGACGCGCAATTTACCGGGGTCCGCCGCATCATTCGTGTGGCATGTCGTTTGCAGACGAAATGCACGAGGAGTTGCTTCAGATTCCACTGAAGCGCATTCCCTATGATGAAAATTGCGCCCGGACAGATCGATGTGCTCGTTCGGGTCTTGAGCGATAAAGGGTACACGACGATCGCGCCGACGGTTCGCGAAGGCGCCATCGTGTATGATGAAGTTCACGCCGCGTCGGACCTCCCTGTCGGGTTTGGAGACGAGCAGTCCTCGTCCTCCTATCGCCTCTCGCAGAGTGAATCGCGGGAGATGTTTGGATTTGCCGTCGGGCCCCAGTCGTTCAAGAAATTCCTCTTCCCCCCTCGTTGGAAAATCCTCTCCGCAATCAGGAACGACGGCTCGATTGAATTCGATTCGGGTTCGACTCCTTCCGGGGAATCAGCGGAAAAATTTGCTTTCATCGGCATCCGACCCTGTGAGCTCCAGGCGCTGCGCATCCAGGACAAGGTATTCCTCGGAGGCGCGTACCAGGATATTCAATACAAGCAGAGGCGCGAAAAGATTTTCGTCGTTGCGGTCCAGTGCGGCAAGCCCGCATCCACCTGTTTTTGCGCTTCCCTGAACTCCGGCCCGAGAGCGGAATCCGGGTTCGACCTTGCCCTCACGGAGGTCATCGACGGCGATGGGCACTACTTCGTCGTCGAAATCGGCAGCGATTCCGGGCGAAGCGTCATGGAGGGCCTGGATTGCCGCGAGGCCTCGGAGGCAGAAGTTGAAAAAGCCCATCGGGTGACGGAAACAGCGGCGCGAGCCATGAAACGAAATGTCGACACGGAAGGGTTGAAGGAGCTTCTCTACGCGAACGCCGATCATCCAGAGTGGGAAGCGGTCGCGAAACGGTGTCTCACGTGCGCAAATTGCACCATGGTGTGTCCCACCTGTTTCTGCACAACGGTCGAAGACACCACGGATCTCGCCGGCGCAAACGCTGAGCGTTGGCGCGTGTGGGACTCCTGCTTCACGGCGGAGTTTTCGTACATCCATGGCGGCTCGATCCGCGCGACGCCGCGGGCCCGGTACCGCCAGTGGCTGACGCACAAGTTTGCAAGCTGGGTGGACCAGTTCGGGACGTTCGGCTGTGTCGGCTGCGGCCGATGCATTACCTGGTGTCCTGCGGGAATCGACCCCACGGAGGAACTGCGCATCTTGAGAGGAACGGCACAAGCGGTATCCACGAAGGAGTGAACGCCATGGAAAATCTCGTATCCATCATCTCCGAACATCCGATTTTCAACGGGCTCGAGCACCGGTATCTCGACCTCCTTGTCGGCTGCGCTTCGAATATCCGATTCGACGCGGGCGATTCGCTTTTCCGCGAAGGAGAGGATGCCACGAAATGCTATTTGATCCGGAACGGCGACGTCTCCCTTTCCATCCACCATCCCCCGAAGGGCTTCATGACGATCCAGACGATCGGGGCGGGCGAGATCATCGGATGGTCGTGGCTTTTTCCGCCATACCGCTGGCACTACGATGCGCGTGCAATACAACTCACGCGCGCCATCGCACTGGACGGAACCTGCCTCCGGAGAAAGTGCGACGAGAATCACGACTTCGGGTATGAGCTGATGAAGCGGTTTGCGGTCCTGCTGGAGCAGCGCATGCAGGCAATGCGGCTGCAGCTGTTGGATGTCTACGCGGAGGCGTAACAGTTGTGGTTGAAACTCCCAATTCCGATTTCGCGATGAAGCCCGACCCTTTCCGCATTCAGCACGTGTGGAAGGAGACGAAGGATACGTTTTCGGTCGAGCTGACCGACCTCCAACCGCGTCGGCCATTCCTGTTCTCCCCCGGCCAGTTCAATATGGTGTACGTCTACGGCGTCGGAGAAATTCCGATCTCCATCAGCGGCGACCCGTCGGACTCGCGGCATGTCATTCACACCACGCGGGCCGTGGGCGTCGTGACCAAGGCATTGCAGACGCTGAGACGCGGAGACGTTGTCGGCATCCGCGGGCCGTTCGGCTCCCCGTGGCCGGTCGCGGAAGCCGAAGGGTCGGACGTAGTCATCGTCGCGGGCGGAATCGGGCTGGCGCCGCTTCGACCGGTTCTCTATCGCATCATCGAACGGCGCGAGAAGTACGGCTCGGTCGTCCTGCTCTACGGAGCAAGGACTCCTGCCGACATTTTGTTCCGCAAGGAACTCGAACGGTTGAGGTCCCGGCTGGACATCGACGTTCACGTCACCGTCGACCGGGCGCTCGTCCAATGGAGGGGAAATGTCGGCGTCGTCTCGGCAATGATTGCGCGCGGCGGATTCGACCCCCAGAGTACCGTCGCCATGCTGTGCGGACCCGAGATCATGATGCGATTCTCTGTCGCCGAGCTGACGAAGAAAGGCATCTCCGACGATTCGATCTACGTTTCACTCGAGCGCAACATGAAATGCGGCTGCGGCCTGTGCGGTCATTGTCAACTGCAGAAGTATTTCATTTGCAAGGACGGACCGGTTTTTCCGTACGTGAACGTCTCAAACGCGATGGCCATTCGGGAACTGTAAATGAAAGCGCGCCGACTCCCCACTCTTGCCGTCTGGAAATTTTCCTCCTGCGACGGGTGCCAGCTGTCTCTCCTCGACTGCGAAGACGCGCTGCTTGCAGTGACGGGCCGGATTGAAATCGCCAATTTTCCCGAAGCATCGAGCGCCTTCGTCAAGGGACCATACGACGTTTCCCTCGTCGAAGGGTCGATCACGACCCCGCATGACGCAGAACGCATCCACGAAGTCCGGCGCGCATCGAAATTCCTTATCACCATCGGCGCCTGCGCAACGGCCGGCGGTATCCAGGCATTGCGCAATTTTGCCGACGTCCACAATTACGCCTCTGTCGTTTATGCGTCCCCCCAATATCTTGAAGTCCTGGGACGCTCGACCCCGATTTCCGACCACGTACCGGTCGATTTCGAATTGCGCGGATGTCCCATCAGCAAAATTCAGCTCGTCGAAGTTCTTTCTGCCTATCTCAACGGACGGAAGCCGAACATTCCGAATTACAGCGTCTGTGTCGAGTGCAAACGCAGCGGCGTGGTGTGCGGACTTGTGACACATGGCCCTCCCTGCCTCGGCCCCGTCACACAAGCGGGTTGCAATGCGCTCTGCCCGACATTCCACCGCGGGTGTTTCGGATGCTTTGGCCCGAAGGAATCCTCAAATCCATCATCCCTGGCGTCGGTGTGGCAGAAACGCGGCATGACTTCCCGGGAGATTCTGATCCTGCTCCGGGGATTCAATGCGCAGGCAGAAGCGTTCCGCAAGGAGAGTGAGCGGCATGAAAAGTAGGACGGTCAAGGTCGATTATCTTGCGCGGGTTGAGGGGGAAGGGTCGTTCTTCGTCCGGGTGAAGGACGGGGAAGTGGTCGAATCGAAATTCAAGGTCTTCGAGCCCCCGCGGTTCTTCGAAGCCCTGCTTCGGGGACGAAAATTCACGGAAGCTCCCGACATTACGGCGCGCATCTGCGGCATCTGCCCTGTTGCATACCAGATGAGCTCCATCCACGCGATGGAGCGATGCTGCGGCGTCGCCATTGACGGCCCGTTGCGCGAGTTGCGGCGCCTCATTTACTGCGGAGAGTGGATCGAGAGCCACGCGCTCCACATTTATATGCTCCACGCGCCGGACTTTCTCGGATACCCGGACGCAATTCAGATGGCCAGGGATCATCCAAACGAAGTCAAGCGGGGGCTGGAGCTCAAAAAAATAGGAAATGAGATCGTGACGACGGTCGGCGGGCGTGAGATTCATCCGATCAACGTCCGGGTGGGCGGGTTCTATAAACTTCCCGCAAAATCGGAATTGCAAAGTCTCGCGTCCAAGCTCGAGCGGGCGCGCGACCTTTCAATCGAAACGGTCCGATGGGTCGCCGGATTATCTTTTCCGGAATTCGAAGAGAACTATGAATTCGTCGCCCTCGTCCATCCAGACGAATATCCATTCAACGAGGGAAGACTGGTTTCGACCGGAGGCTTGGACATCGACGTGAAGGAGTACGAATCGCACTTCGTCGAGGAGCACATTGAATACTCGAACGCACTCCATTCGACGATGAAGGAACGCGGAGCGTATCTCGTCGGTCCGCTCGCGCGTTATGCGTTGAATCATGACAAGCTCACTCCGCTCGCGAGAGAAGAAGCGACGAAGGCAGGGCTCGCGAAGGTCTGTCGTAATCCTTTCAAGAGCATCATTGTGCGGAGTGTCGAGACCTTGTATGCGTGCGAGGAAGCATTGAGAATTCTTTCCCGGTTCGTCGAACCCGAACGCCCTTTCGTCAACGTAAATCCGCGCGCAGGAATCGGCTACGCCTGCACGGAGGCCCCGCGTGGAATTCTGTATCATCGGTATCGCATCGACGAGGCCGGTACGATTCTCGAGGCAAAGATTGTACCACCGACATCCCAGAATCAGAAAGTGATCGAGGGCGATTTGCGTCATTATGTCGGGGACCACCTCGACGAACCGAACGACCGTCTTCAGGGGCACCTCGAGCAGACAATCAGAAATTACGACCCCTGCATCTCCTGCGCCACGCATTTTCTCAAGCTCAAGGTCGAAAGAGAGTAAAGGAAGATGGGACCGCAGGGGATTTCCGGCGAGCGTGTGAGGGTCATCGGAGTCGGGAACGAGTACCGATCCGACGATGCGGTCGGCTTGATCGTCGCTCGTGACATCGAGCGCCGGGGTTTTCCCGGCGTCCGCGTTTTGGAGGAGTCGGGAGAAGGGGCGGCACTGATGGAGCGCTGGCGCGGCGTCGATGCAGTCATCGTCATCGACGCAGTTTCATCGGGGGGAAAGGCCGGGACGATCTATCGTTTTGAGGCGCACAGGGAATCGATGCCGGCGCAATTCTTTCATTCGTCCACGCATGCGTTCAGTGTCGCCGCGGCGGTTGAGTTGGGACGAATGCTGGACGAGCTTCCCGCGGTCACACTCGTTTACGGGATCGAGGGAAAACAGTTTATTGCCGGCGTGGGACTTTCTCCGGAACTTGTGAAGGCCCGTTTCGAAGTTGCGGAGCGCATCGCGAACGACATCGGGACCATTTGAGTCAGAAAAAACGGAAGGTGGATGATGCATGAAATGTCATTGATGAGAGATCTGCTCGAGAAGATCAACCTCATTACAAAGGCCAACGAGGGGGCCCGGCCGGTTGCTGTCACGGTCAAACTTGGTGCAATGTCGCACATAAGCGCGGGACATTTCCGCGAACATTTTGATGAAGCGATCCGGGGTACGCCGCTCGAAAAGGTGTCGCTGAGTGTGATTGTTTCAGAAGATCTCGACGATCCTCGCGCTCAGGACATCCTGCTGGAGAGTGTGGAGTTGGAGGAGCAGGAGCCAGAAAGTGAGAGCCGGATGTGAGGAGCGAGCATTCAGGAGTCAGAACTGAAATCACAGAACTCACAACCCAAAACGCAAAACTCAAAGTATCGCAAACGGGCGCGAGACGGTTTTCAGTTACGAGTTAGGTTCCCGGATTGAATTTGTACAGGAACAACAAATCTGAAAAGATGTACGCAATGAATAGAATATATGTTGTATTGGCACTTTATGGCTCCACCGGCATGGCGCAGAATTTATCAACGAATGGTAACGAAATCAATTTGAAAACAACGGATAGTTCCTATGTTGATGTTTTTCCCCTCGCTATCGGGAATCAATGGATATATAAATATGATTACGAGTACCGCAACGATGGCGGCGTAATTGCCACGTTTAGCGATACAGGAACTGTAAGCTTAGAGGTCTTTGACAAGGTAGCTACA
>DATJYV010000176.1:0-5779 GCA_035499415.1 Bacteroidota bacterium | reverse complement strand
TAATCGTCAGCTCCGATGTCGAGACCCTGGACCTTGTCCCGCATTGCGTCCCTGGCTGACAGGATGAGGACGGGGGTGTTATAGGACGACGAACGCAGGAAGTGCAGAACCTCGATCCCCGACTTGAGGGGCAGGTTGATGTCGAGCACGATGAGATGCAATTCCTGTGATGTAATGGCTGAGATGGCTTCTTCCCCGTCAAAGGCCATCCCGACCTCGTAACCTGAACGGATGAACAGACGCTCGAGCGATCGTGCGAGTTTCCTCTCGTCCTCAACAAGGAGGATTCGGATCTTCTGATTATGCGTTGTAGTCGGCGCTTCTACGGGGGAGATCGGGTCGTTAGACATTGACAAACGTGGGGAAGTCCGGATTGCCGATGTAGGAGGTTTTGCCCTCCTGTGCAGCGAGCACAGAGATGGGCAGCATGAAGCCGACTTCATCAGGGATTCCCGCTCTGATCCGTTCGAACTCGGCAAATCCTCTGGACAATCGGCGTCTGAAAGATTTTCGCAAATTGTTCTTAAAGATGCAAATTTGGTTGATGGTGCCGGGGAGCAAATGAAAGAACTTGAAGTCGGGGCGCGGAAAATCTCACTTCTTTTTCGAATCTCGTGGAGTTCACGGCACCATTCGACCGCGGCACTCGCTATTGTCCTAACCTCCTGAGGTCATATGGAGCTGTGATGGTCTACTATCCTTCCCTCGCCTGCTGGGGTGTGGATGGTCAGCTCATTCCCGGGTTCGTTGCTGTGCGTCGCTTCAGACCGATAACAATCGCATATGACCGGTGTTGCAGCATTTGACGTGTTGAGGCAAGAATTTACAGCTTGATTGTTTTACAATAATTGGCCAAGTTTAAATTTCAAGATGGTTCCTCTCGAAATTCTCTCTTGAAGCAGCTCGGGGGTATCATGGAGTGCAGGGAGTTCTCCCGTTGCGCGGTTCGGCTGATTCTGATCTTTGGGTTCCTCTCGGTTTGGTACGTCATTTCGTTCTCCCAACTCCAATGGGTAACGGGCTATTACCCCAACTGGTATTACGCCATCCTTCGTCCCGGTGTAAGATGGAACGGTGACAACTCGGGTGCAACGGGACAATCTGAGAAATCCATGATTGACTTCTCCAAGCTTACGCACATCGTTGTCTTCACGGGATGGGGGACGAGCGACAAGTATCCGTACTGCTGCTATGTCACGAATGAGCTTGGGCCGTTCGGCAAGAGCTACGCCCAAGAAATTGAATTCGGCGCTTCCACCGGCCAGCCGGCACCGTATCTCCAAGCGCTCGTACAAAATGCGCATGCGCACGGCGTCAAGGTTGCCATTTCCATGGGTGGAATATTCGGGGGCGGTGCCAGGCAGATGTCCATGATCGCCGCGGACCCGGAAAAAACGGAGGCATTTGTCCACGCATGTTGCACGTATGCAAAGGAGAAAGGCGCGGACGGTGTTGAAATCAACTGGGAGTTTCCTCGTCAATCAGATCAGGTCGGATTTCTTAGACTCATTCAATCGTTCCGGCGTCGCCTGAATGAATGGGACCCGCGTGGCATATTTATCGCGACGGCGTATGCCCGGACCGATGAACGGATGGTGGATGGAGCTCTGGTGGACGGGCAGGTTTTTGGCTACGTTCGCGATTCCATGCTTGCGGCTTTTGACCAAATAAACATAGAGACGTACACTATGTGGCAGGGAGATGACCAGGATTACAGAACGGGATTCAATACACCGATCGACCTGCCAACGCAATTCGAAGGCTACAACGGTTACTCGCTCAACGATAAGAAGCGGGGAGACGGGATGGGAAGTGTCGGAACCTGGATCGCGGCTGGGTATCCGACGTCGAGATTGGGAATGTCGCTGTCTCCGAATACGACCGAGTTTACAGGAGCAACAACGATGGGACAGAAGTACCAGAGTTTCAAGTTTGGGAGCTATGCCAACGTCCCGGCATCCCATCGATACTGGGATTCGACAGCACAGTCGCCGTGGTATACGGATGGAGTGGGAAAGGTTATCACGTTTGAGGATACCACAAGTATTCGCTTGAAAGTCGATTGGGCAAAACGGAAAGGATTTGGCGGGCTAATGTTGTATGACCTTGGCAGTATGTATTTGCCCGATGCTCCCGAAAAGTACAAGGATCAGCTCCTGCGGGCCGCGTGGAGGGCTGCGAGAGGAGAAACGAAGTAGGCCATTTGGTCGCGTCCATCATAATACACACGTGAGGCATGTATGACAAAGTCCTGGAAGTCGGGTGCGATCGCACTCATCCTTTTGCTGTCCGCACAGAGTCTTTCGGCTCAGTTGAAATGGGTAACCGGCTACTACCCGGATTGGTATTATGCCATATTGAAGCCGGGTGTGAGATGGAATGGGGATAACACGGGAGCGACTGGGACTGCCGAAGTCTCGTTACTGAACTACTCCTACCTCACCCATATCGTCGTTTTTTCGGGCCTCGGAACCAGCTCCACATCTCCGTATTGCTCTTACATCACATCGGCCAGCGATAGCGGAAATCTGGTTAACGGCTCTCTGACCGGTGCTCCTGCACCATATCTTCGGACCCTGATTGACAGCGCCCATGTAAAGGGAGTCAAAGTCGTGATTTCAATGGGGGGCATCTATGGCACGGGCCAGCAGCAAATGTCTTCCATAGCAGCGAGCCTGGCAAAGACGGATACCTTCACAACGGCATGTGTGAATTTTGCGAAACGCCACAATGCGGATGGAGTCGAAATAAATTGGGAGTTTCCATATGCTGCTGACCGAGTTGGCGCCCAGAGGCTATTTTCTTCGTTCAGGCGCAAGTTGGATGCGTGGAGCCCGAAAGGCCTCCTCGTGGTTACGGTCTATGCGCGAGACGACGAGTCCGCGACGGGCGGGGATGGTTCCTTCTTTGGATACACGCGCGATTCCCTTCTTGCGGACGCGGACCAGATCAACCTTGAGACTTATACCATGTGGCAGGGAAATGATCAGGACTACCGAACCGGATTTAATACGCCAATCGACTTACCGACTCAATTCCCCAATTACAATGGATACTCGCTGAATGACATGGCAAAAGGGGATGGAATGGGAAGTATCGGCACTTGGCAGGTGGCGCACTATCCCCCCGCACGATTGGGGATGTCGCTTTCTCCGAATACCAGCGTCTTCACAGGTGCCTCGACGATGGGTCAAAAGTACACCAGCTACACCTTCGGGAGCTACGCGGATGTACCTTCGACGAATCGATATTGGGATTCCCTCGCCCAATCTCCGTGGTACAGCGACGGGGCGAGCAAAGTCATTACATACGAAGATACAACGAGCATTAGGTTGAAGATTCAATGGGCGATTAATAAAGGGTTTGGCGGCGTCATGCTGTACGAACTCGGTAGCATGTTTCTCCCAAGTGCACCTGCAGGACAGAAGGATCAACTCTTGCGATCCGCATACTATGCGGCAGGAATCGGTACAACCGGAGTGACCGAGAGGTTGTCTGATATACCCCAATCGTTTGACCTCAAGCAGAATTATCCAAACCCCTTCAATCCTTCCACCACGATTAATTATTCAGTTCCGGTATCCGGCCATGTCAAGCTCTCCGTGTACAATCTGCTGGGAGTAGAGGTTCGGTCGCTCGTCGATGAGATGCAAGCACCCGGCGCGTATCGGGTTGTCTTTCGAGCCGACGATCTCGCGAGCGGTGTGTACTTCTACAGATTGCAGTCAGATTATGTTGTCAAGTCGATGAAGATGGTTTTGCTGAAATAGTGTCGACTAGAAGGGATCAACGAGTAGGGTCAACAAGCCACATTGTGCCACGAGGTTCTCGTCCGACGCTGAGAGCGGTGTGATTCATTCACATGCCCGCAGCACCTAAGCCTTCCTCAGGACAAGGAGAGCGCCGAGGGGTCTGCGCATTCCTCGCCATGACGGCATGGGTGCGGAATGAAAGAGGTATGACAATGCAGGATGAAGGGGACCCAAGAGCGGATGAAAGTATTCGCTCAGCTCCTTTCTTCGAGATAAGGCGAACCGCTCCCCCATATAGAGGATCTTCTCGACCGTGAGAGAGGATGGGCCGACGATCCTCTCGTACAGATCCTTCTCGCTATACCTTCGCTGATAGAATACCTTACCTTCGTTAATCTTCTCCTGAACTTTGGAAGCCCAGTAGAATTGACGTGGAAACTTGTACTCGACCGCGCCGGTCGGTGAAAATGGAACGGTAATAACACATATGCCGCCGCGTGCAAGTGATCGACCGATCTCCGAAGCGCACGTGGCATCACCGTCGTCAGGAATATGCTCAAGAACTGAAATTGAAAAAATCTTGGTGAAATACCCTTCGTCGAAGGGGAGATCGCGACCATCGATCGCCATCACGTGAAACCGCCGTTCGTCGATCCCCTTTAACTCTCTATAGGCGGAATAGCTTTTTACGAAATACTCGTCAATATCCGTCGAAAAGACTTCGGCCCCGATTCTATCCGATAAGTAGAGGGAAAAGAGCTTCGGACTGCCGATGTCGAGCACCCGGTCGGCCCTGGTGATCTGAAGGGCGGCGTGCGCAAGTCTGAATTCCAGGGTGCGCCAGTAATTCACAGGCACGACAAGATTTTTGATATTTTCCCGGTCCAGGCGACCTTTGAGAATTGATCGGAGACCGATACCCAACCCGTACAAGTATAGCATGGTTCCTATCGCATTTCGAGATGATTGTAACCTACATCAGAGCTTGTGAGATCAAACAGAGACAAGTCTTCCCACACTTTCCCCAGGCGGATTTTTCAGACTTTGCGGTGTTCGATGGGGATGGACGACCTTCCGTGCTGGTGATTCTGCAGGAGATACGGTGGGAGGTCTTCGGTTTGGACTACCGATCCCTTTGCCATGACGACTGCATATTCGATGGCGCTTCGTAGATTGCGTACATTTCCAGGCCAATTGTACGATACCAGAGTTTCCTGTGCCTCGGCAGACACACCCTTGACGAGACTTCCGTGACGGACCCGCAGACCCTCAATGAACCCGTCAATCAAGCCGGGGATGTCTTCGCGGCGCTCCCTCAGCGGAGGTATCTCGATCAGAAAGGGGCTGAATCGGACGAACCATTCGTCGCCCGGAGTTTTATCGTCGAAGCGAACGTCGGCGGGACGATTCAAAGTGCCTATGATGCGCACATCCACTGGGATGGCTTTTTCCTCGCCAACACGAAGGATAGTGCCATACTCAAGGGCTCGAGATACCTTCTTTTGGATAACGGGAGGCAGCGAGTCCATCTCGTTGAGAAGGAGCGTGCCCGAAGAAGCCTCCTCAAATGCGCCCCTGAGAATTGAAATTCCATCGCGAGTCAATTCGATGGCACCGAAAAGTTCCTTCTCCACCCTTTCAAGGGCAACAGCTGCGCAGTCGAAAGGCCAAAAGGGGCCTTTCGAACGCTGACTCAATTCGTGGATCTTCCTGGCGGCCCACTCCTTTCCTGTCCCGTGCTCTCCGATGATTACAAGGCTCAAATGACTCGGAGCAATCTTGTCGATTGTGCGCAGGACTTCCTGCATGACACGACTCCGTGCGAATTGACTCCGAGGATCCAATGATTTCACATCCGTCTTTCAGAATATTGGTAGTGCCCGCTATATGCTCCACCTCGCGGGCGCATCACCGTCCGAGACCACTTCCGATTGGTAAGCAAATGGTGACTTGGTGGTATCGGCCCGAGGACTGGCTCGGCGCGATCGCATAATCAATGTGAAATCGACCGACGGCAAGACCGATTC
>DATJYV010000175.1:0-3873 GCA_035499415.1 Bacteroidota bacterium | reverse complement strand
AGACTCGAATGATTGCACGACTATCCGCAGAAGCTTCAACGGGTCGCTTTGCCTGGATGTCATCTCATAGGCGATGAGAGTTATTCTGCGCGGATGTGGTTACTTATTCGACGAGGGAGTCGTCGGAAGAACTTTCGGCTTGCAGAACGCTCGAAGTATCTCCCCCGAACTCCGAATCATCCCGACATCCACATTACCCGATTCAAATGGTACGACACTCGCATGTCGAAAGCAATCCGGGATTGGAGCACGCACCAAATCCGAGAAAGATGAGGAGACTCAGAAATGAGAAACTTCACCGCTTCGGCGGGGGGAAATTGTCAGCCGAGCCGCTATTTCTTGTTTCCCGAAGAAGTATACATGGAGTCAAGAAAGCTCTTGTATTCCATGATCGGCATAAGTCCCAAACGCAATCTCTTCACGTCGACGGTGCTTGAGTCCCGGATGGGGCGGAAGACAATCCGACCGTCAAGAAGAAACGCTTGTGACCCATAAATCTGAGGGCGGCCCGCGGCGACTTCAGTTCGATCCGTCAGCATCGCCAGGTGCTCTCCGGTAGTCTCTCCGGAGCTGAAGGCCTGTTGGAGAAGTTGGAGGCATTGAAATTGAAACGCCGTATCGCGGTCGGCGTGCTGGATCAACAAAAATGCGGCCTGTTCGCCGTCCGGACCGACGAGGGTGATGCCGGGCCAACCGTACCGGAGAATGACCAGTTTTATCCAACGCAAATTCGTCGAATCAACTGCATTGATTGCCCGGGCGTCTGAGGTATCAAGTTTGAGGCCCCGCTGCAATTTGTCGGCGAAATGAACATGGCGAACGTCCTGGTCGTCCTTGAGGTGGGCGAGGAGGTCGGTTCGCAATGAAGGATTACGTACTTCTTGACCGGCACTGATCGAGAAGCTTGCCAACATGACGGAGAGAGTCATCCGCATCCCGCGGCTTGTCACATATTCTGCCATGAATCCTTCAGTCGTTTTGTCTCTCCGCTCTTGAATCAATCCGCTGTTGCCTGCCCGTGAGCCGAAGCCATCTTCTTGTGCCTGCCGAGCGCCCGCCTTGGGTCGATGATTCCAGTTTCATAGTTTGTGTGTCGCATTCGTCTCGTGGAACGGTTTGCGCGGTCTGTCCCGCATTCGTTCGTTGATCCGTTCAGCCAGCCATTGAAAGTATTCCCCCAAGAAAGGATCCGGCTGTTTCTCGCGAATATCCGAAAACACCGCCTTGTATCTTGCCCATGCCGTCGTCACCAATGACCCCAGCGTCTTGTCCACGAGGTCGATATCGATGAGCCGCTCCGCGACCAGTATGCCGAGCGATTCCATTTCCTGACCGAACTGGAAAAAAAATATCTGGTCGGTCGACGGGAGCGCCTGATACTCTTCTCTCGTTGACGGCGGGTTGTGGGACGTGACAAACAGGGTGAGTTCTGAAAATTCTCTCGTCTGAAACTGGCGGAGTATCTCGAGCGTCAGCCGCTCACGGCGGTCGCGGGAGGCCGCCCTCACCTGCGCGATTCCGAATATGAGCGCCACGATTACTGAGAACGTCAGCGCAAGATTGGCAACGAGAGAGATCAAATCGTTCGGCATAGGGCTTTCTGAGTTTCTAGAGATTGTGGGGGATGACGCAGGCCGGCTTCGGCATTGAGTTTTGCTGCCGGCGAGCTGATTGTGTCACGATTTGCTCCCACTCTCTCAGTCCGGTCGGCCGTGGCGCTCACCGCAGAATTGTCTGCTTCCTCGGAAAACGCTTTATCCATTTCATTCTTCTAATAGATATACCGGCTCGCCGGAGGAGATCGTGCCGGATCGAAGCGCGCATCCGTAAACGCCGGCGCACGTTTCGTTCAGACGCACGACCGTCTTCAGAACCTCATGATTTGAAGCCACCGTATCCGGGTCGAAATTGACCATGACGCACCGGAGGTCACGCATCGTCACGGCGATGGAATTGTTCTCCTCTCCAACGGCGACGATCTTCCCGACCCATCGGTCTTCCTGAAAAGGAATATCTTCCGTCAAATCAACGACGATGTTCGGCCGGAAGCGCCGGATGTCGAGTTTGTGTCCCGACCTTCTTTCTATTTCATTGATCGTGGAGGTGCTGATAATCGATATTTCCCCCTCATCGAATATACCATTCTTCAGATGGACGAGTTGAATGTCCGATCCAAACGCAGTCGACAATTCCCGGCGCAGCGCGTCGCTGTTTAATTCCAGATGTTCACCCGAAGGGGTGACGACGCCGGGGGTGGAGCCCGTCATCCGGGGCTTGTAGCTGATCAATCGGGGAAGCTTGCTCGCCGTGAGCCATGGGACGTTGCTTTTGCTTCCCGTGATCATGAAGGCGTACCGGCGGTCGCCCTCGAATCCGTGGAGGCCCATTTCGACTGAGGCCAGCGGTTCCCCCGCCATCGACTTAACGGGATAGCGATAGAGCTCTTTGACGACGCCGATTTTTCTAGTGCGGTTCATCTCTGGCAGTCGGCGCACGGAGTCCCGTGGCCCGGAAACCGCGACGAAAGAAGGGAGCCGCATTCGTCTGCTTCGCGGTCCGGTCTTGAGCCGGCCTCAAGCGCCGATCGGTCGACGAGAACGTGCGCAAGCAGCGGCGGATCAGAATGCGCGTTCAAGAGTCGATCCTCCCCAAACGGAGATGGACCATTTTGATGGAATTAAAAACGTTCACCACTTTGATGAATGACAGACTCTTTTCATCCCAATATTTCTTTAAGTCGAGTCTTGAGTAATACGGAAATTCATCGATAATCTCAATCTTGTCGCTCCACCTTGCAATTGCCTTTGCAGAATTGACACCCCAGCGCCAGTTTGCGACAACGTTGGATTTCCGAGTCCGACTGACAAACAAGTGATTCCTCAACCACAGGAACATTTTCGAATAGATGTCGAACATTATTTCACCGCCAGGAAACTCCCGAAGTAATTCCAGAAAGAGCTGCTTGATTTGCGATTCTTCCAGATAGACGAGCACTCCCGCAGCCATAAGAAAGATTTTTGAGCGCCGCTGCTTTATGTCGTGAAACCAGCTCGTATCAAAGGCAGACTTGCCAATAAAGAGATTACGGTTCGACTCAGGAATTAATTTTCGTCGCAGAGCGATGGTATCGGGCAGGTCAAGGTCATACCAGTATATTGTGCCGTTGTCTATCCGGTGAAATGTTGTATCGAGGCCCGCTCCGATATTAATAATAGTAGCATCCGGGTATTTTGTGATAAAACTCGAGATGGCGGAGTCCATATGAAAAGCTCTTATAGCAGAGTTTATCGACATCTGAACAGGTAGTTGATGGAATTCGGCCTCAAAATCAAATTCGATCTGTCGCACAATGTCGTGGGCATATTTGTCTTTAATGAGCGGATGCTCCTTTTCATATTCCTTCGCCCGTCCATAGAGAGGGATAAGAAGCGTTCTCTGGACTTCGCCAAGGTCAATTCGCACTTTGTCGCTCATAGAGGATGATGAGTACGGAGAAACAAGCTGCGGCGGGAAACTCATGAACCGCCTACGAATTAACGCAATTCTTTAGCCATCAATCCCATCCCAGTGAACATCCGCCGGCATGTCAAGGCGCACGCAGCTCGTTTATCCTAGTCGAGAAAAAGTGTTTGTTCGTGTTATGGCCGTGCCATCAACAGCCGTCGTTTGCAGCTGAATTATAAGCTCATCACCCACGACACGTGCATCTCTCACAAATGCGTTGCCGATGTTGTCCGGAGAAATCGATCCTTCAAGATGTGTCGTAAGAGTTCCTGCGGTCTGGTCTATCGTGTAAGTACCGAAGTATGCATCGTATCCATTGACACCAGCCGTGTTATTTTTTGCTTTGGCCCGCAACGTTTGGTTCTCCTG
>DATJYV010000174.1:0-11514 GCA_035499415.1 Bacteroidota bacterium | reverse complement strand
TGATGATCGAGGCCTACCGGCTCGTCGCCCAGCGGACCGACATTCCGCTCCACCTGGGCGTTACGGAAGCGGGGACGACGCGGGTCGGAACCATCAAGTCGGCGGTGGGCATCGGCACGCTGCTGGCTGAAGGGATCGGCGATACGATTCGCGTTTCCCTGACGGATGACCCGGTGAAGGAAGTCGAAGTCGGCAAGGAGATTTTGCGTTCACTGAGTCTTGCCTCGCGCAACATCGAGCTCATCGCATGCCCGACCTGCGGACGACTCGAGATTGATTTGTTCAAGGTGATGGCGCAGCTTGAGGAAAAGCTCGCGGGAGTGAAGAAGCCGGTAAAGATCGCCGTCCTTGGGTGTGTCGTGAACGGTCCGGGCGAGGCGAGCGAGGCAGACATTGGAATCGCGGCGGGGAAAGGCGTGGGAATTCTGTACCGAAAAGGGGAGATGGTCAAACGGATCAAGGAGGATGAGATTGTTGCGACAGTACTGGAAGAGGTTGAGAAGTTTCAACCGGAGTGACAACAGGAAACGCTCAGCGGGTAGACGAAGGCCGGCGTTGTGATCGGCCTTTTGTTTTTCTGTCCGCTGAGATAAACGAACGGAAAATGAAAGGAAGGGAGTCATGAAAAAGAATCTAGTCGTAATCGCAGGCATTCTCGTGGTGATGGTGTCTGCAAGTGGACGTGCGCAGGAGAAAATGTCAATGCCGATGCCCCAATTCTCCGGAATGGGCGAAAGGATGACCGAGGAGTTGAAGCTGACGGACGAGCAGAAGAAGGAGGTCGACAAGCTTCGATTCGAATTCCAGAAGCAAATGATCGCGCAAGGGGCGAAGCTCGCGACGATGTGGGTGGAATACCGCCAGCTGCTCAGCGCGGACCTTCCGGACAAGGCAACGCTGGAGAAAAAGTTCAGTGAAATGGCAGACGGCGCCGGTCAGCTTCATTCCCTCCTGTTGAATCACTGGTTCTCCGTGAATAAACTTCTAAACGCCGACCAGCAAAAGGTCTGGAAGAAGGCGCTGGAGAGTCCGATGAGCTTTCTCCGCGACGCGCATCCGCACATGCGCGCAGATGGTGCGCCGGAGATGAAGAAAGAGAATTAAGCTTCCTGCATGTGTCGATGTGGCTCGACAGGCCGGCGATGACGCCGGCCTTTTTTTTGTCCTCCACCGATAGACGCCGATGGATATAATATTCATTTGGAGATTAAACTCATGAGGACGCATTCAATCTAACGAGTAAAGCAATCGCATAGAGAGAGGAGTAAAGAAGCATGAAATACACTTGCTGGGTCCTTGCGACCCTGTTCACGCTCGGCGTTTCGGGCTTGCTTGCTCAGGAGCCGGCGCAGAAGCCGATGCAGCAACACGGATGGATGACGTCCCGGGGAAGGCTTACGGAGCAGCTCAAACTGACCGATGAGCAGAAAAAAGAGATCGAGAAGCTCCGCTTCGACCTTCAGAAGGAGCTTATTGCCCAGAGGGCCAGGACGGCGAACGCGCAACTAGAATACCGGGAACTGCTGAAGGCGGACAACCTGGACAAGGCCGCGATCGAGAAGAAGGCGGGGGAATTGACAGAGCTGAGGTCTCAAGGCCGGTCGGCGATGCTGAATCATTGGTTTGCGGTTAACAAGCTGCTGACCCCCGACCAGCAGAAAGTGTGGCGGAAGGTGTTGGAGCGCGGCTCGCAGATGGCGATGCACCGTTGGAGAGGCAGGGGCATGATGCGCGGTCAGCGCGGCAGAGCCATGCGGCGGGGTCCGGGACAATTCGGTCCGGACAGAAATTTTCAACGGAGAGAGGGACCCGGCGGTTCCACCGAGCAGAAGCTTGAAGAGTAGGCAGTCTGGAATACCGTCGTGTCGTGCGGAAGAAGGCCGGATCAAAAGTCCGGCCTTGTTTTTTTCTCCTTAATTCAAGCCGATTCCGCTGTCGCTCACGCTCCGAACGGTTTCATCCACACGAACTTCATCTCGGTCACGCCGGATCGGGCAATGTCGTTCAGTTCTCTCAACGGGGAAATCGACGTGACGTTTCCATCGACCATCAAAGCAACCCTGAGCATGAAAACCGAGCAGGGAGAGATTTATAGCGACTTCGACATCGCGATGGACAATTCGGCTCCGAAAGTCGAAGAAGGGGGGAAAGGAAAAGGGAGGTACCACGTCTCTGTCGAACACACGATGCGCGGAAAAGTCAACGGCGGCGGCGCAGAGATTCAGTTCAAGAACTACAACGGGGACATTTACATTCGCAAGGGGAAGTAGGAGTCAAAACGGGCGGCCTCATCAGCCGCCCGCGCGGTTTATCGGGGCATCGCGAATTTCGAGTCGTCGATCGGCACGTTCACCGTGATCTCCGTGAATTGACGGTACGAGCTCGTGAACGCATCGATCGATGAATACCGAACCTTGAACGGCATCTTGATACCCGCGACATCCCGGTAATCGTCGAAGTCCGACTGGTCCGGCAGAATGCCGATCATCGTCCTGGAAATTGAAAGCCTCCGGCGGAGCAAGCCGGTTTCGGCATCGAAATACAACCGCTCCGAAACTCCTTCACTCACCCTCCCGCGAACGACGTACACCTTCCGTCCGTCGATCGAGTCCATCCCCGCCGTCGTGAGCGATTCGAATTGCTTCTTGAGGTCGATGTCGTGCATAAGATCCGCCGATGCCTTCAGCCGCGCACGGTCGTCATCGGACATTTCCATCGGCCCGCGCGGAGTAACGCCCCAGGCATTCGCACCGTCGTAACACCGCGTGATGGTCCCCTGCTGCATCGTAATCGTGGCGACCATCTTGTCCGGACCTTTCTGGGAGACTTCAATCGGAAACGGCTGGCCGTTCGGACCGGAAACGCTCCCTTTCTCAACCCGGGAACCGAGCTTGCTTAACGCGGCATCCCCGCCGAGAGCTTCCCGGTATTTCGCGAGGATGGCTTCGGCGGATGGGAGGGATTCCCGCCGCGGTTCTTCCCCCGGACGCTCGGCGAAGCGCGGCGATTCCATGGGAAGAACAGGGACTGAAACCGGCTCGCTGCGGCCGTGGTGACAGGTATAGCAAGTCACTTCCGTCCTCCCGTCAAAAAAATTCTTGTTCATGTCGAGGACCATCTGGATCATCTTCCGCGCAGTGCGTTTGTTCTCCTTGTCGTCCTTTTCGTACTCCCAACCGGTCTCGCGCGAATTCACATGACAAAAATCGCAGCGCACTCCGAGCGATGAGCGGATGTACGTCATCATCGCACGCAATTCCGGTTCGGGGATGCCTTTCAAGACCTGCACATTTTTGAGAGTCTCCGTCCCGGCGGCCGTTTTCTGCTGCGAGGCGGGTTGAGCCGCGAGCGATGGCAATAGAATTGCGAGAATCACGGAGAGGATGCCGCACGTCCGAACAACCATTGCAATGTCCTTTCGATGGATGATGATAAAAAGCGGATGCCCGATTGGAGGGGACAAGGTACACAAAGATTCCCCTCGTCCGCAAGCCCTTGCCTTTTCGGCCATCCTTTTCTACTTTGCACACCCTTCTTGGACGCGGAACGGCGATGGACATCGATTCAATCCGTCGGCATTGTTTGAAGAAACCCGGCAGGATTACCGAAACCTTCCCCTTTGACGATTCGACGCTGGTCTTCAAAGTCAACGGGAAGATGTTCTTGCTTGCAAGTATTGACGAACGACCGCTCACGATTAATCTGAAATGCGACCCGGCAAGGGCGATTGACTGGCGGGAACAATACGACGCCGTTCAGCCGGGCTATCACATGAACAAGAGGTACTGGAACACCGTCGCCATCGACGGTTCAATATCGACCGACCGGATCCTCGAAATGATGGATCACTCCTATGATGAAGTCGTCCGTGGTCTGCCGAAGAACGAGCAGGCCAGACTGAACTCTGCACGAGGGAAGAAGAACCGATGAGTTCGCCGATCCAACCGAACAGGCTTCGGCAAATATTTCAATCGGGAGGAGCCGCCGTCGGCACCATGCTCGTTGAAATCCGCCAGCCGGCCGTCATGCAGCTGATGGCGAATGGAGGTTTCGATTTCGTCATCATCGACAACGAACACGGGCCGTTTGACATCGAAACGATCGCCGACCTGAGCCGCATGGCGCGGCTCGTCGGCATCACGCCGATCGTCCGGGTCCCCGACCTGACGTATGCAGAGGTGACGAGGCCTTTGGACGCAGGGGCGCAGGGAATCATGGTGCCGAGGATCGTCGGGCCGGAACAGGTTCGTGAAGCCGTGCAGATGATGAAATATCCACCGACGGGGAGGCGTGGAAGCGTCATGGCCCGGGGGCATACGGAGTTCAAAGGGGGAGACGTATCCCAGATGATGTCGGACTCAAACCGTGAAACGATGCTCGTCGTTCAGATCGAGACGCGTCAGGCCCTTGACCGGATCGATGAAATCCTCTCCGTGGAAGGGGTGGATGTTGGATTTGTCGGTCCCAATGACCTGTCGATCGCGCTTGGTGTTGCGGGAAAACTCGAGTCGGACCCGATGAATCAGTCGGTTGCGCAGGTCGTCCAGGCATGCCGGAAGCATCGCGTGATACCGGCGATCCAGGCGAACGAACTCTCAATCGGGTTGCGATGGGCAGCGGCCGGCATGCGCATGCTCAGCTACAATTCGGAGGCGGGGCTCATGGTCAAATCGGCGAGCGATGCAACCACGGCACTGAAAAAGGAATTCAGCCGCAGCTGAATCGCCGGCCCTTCGTTTCGACGTCGGACGTTTCATTCCATTCCGGCACGGAACATCAAACAGGAAGATGGCCACGCCGCTTGTGTCCTTTTTCTTCCCGTTCTGCGTCACCACCACCCTCTTCGCCCAGGATGCCATGAAAACGAAATCTGCGGTCGATATCGATATTGCATTCACAAAATTTGTTCTCCCGAACGGGCTCACGCTGATCGTCCACGAAGACCACAAGGCGCCGATCGTGGCTGTGAACGTATGGTACCACGTCGGTTCCAAGAACGAGAAACCCGGCAAGAGCGGATTCGCGCACCTGTTTGAGCATCTCATGTTCAACGGAAGCGAAAATTTCGACGACGATTATTTTCAGGCGATGGAACGGATCGGCGCGACCGATATGAACGGAACGACGAGCGAAGACCGGACGAACTATTTTCAAAACGTCCCCACTTCCGCGCTCGACGTCGCACTCTGGATGGAATCGGACCGGATGGGCCATTTGGTCGGGGCAATCTCGCAGAAGAAGCTCGACGAGCAGCGCGGGGTGGTGCAAAACGAGAAGCGGCAGGGGGAGAACGAACCGTACGCCGTCACGGAAGAGCTGATCGCCCATGCGACCTATCCGGCGGGGCATCCATATTCATGGACCGTCATCGGTTCGATGGAGGATTTGAACGCCGCGTCTCTCTCCGACGTCAAAGATTGGTTCAAGGCGTACTACGGCGCCGCGAATACCGTTTTGGCCGTAGCCGGGGACATCGACGCACAGACGGCGCTGGCAAAAGTGACGAAGTACTTCGGCGATATCCCGGCCGGCCCGCCGATCGCCCGGAACGAAGCGTGGGTTGCAAAAATGAGCGGGACGCATCGGGCACGGGTGGAGGATCGCGTGCCGCAATCGCGCCTCTACAAAGTATGGAATGTGCCGCAACGCGGGACTGCCGACGCGGAATATCTGCGGCTCGTGGGGAGCGTGTTGAGCGATGGAAAATCTTCCCGGCTCTACAAGCGTCTCGTGTATGACGACCAGATCGCCACGGACGTTTCGGCATACCTCGATGCGCGTGAGATCGGAGGCCAGTTCTATGTCGTCGCGACGGCAAAGCCGGGAGGAGACTTGCAGGCAGTCGGGCGCGCGGTCGATGAGGAGATTTCGAAATTCCTGGAGACCGGACCGACGGCGCAGGAACTCGAGCGGGCACGAACGCAGTTTGAGGCGGGGTTCGTCCGGGGGTCGGAGAGAATAGGAGGGTTCGGCGGAAAGTCGGACATTCTTGCGAGCAGCTTCGTATTCGGCGGAACGCCCGATGCCTACAAAAGGACTCTGCACACCATCCACGAAGCCACCCCCCGGCAGCTTCTCTCCGCCGCCAAAGAGTGGCTGTCCGACGGCGTCTACGAACTCGAAGTGTATCCGTACCCCGACTACTCGACCTCGCCGGGCGACACGGTGCTGCGGAAGGAATTGCCGAAACCAGGGAACCCCCCCGAGGCGCGATTTCCCGCGGTCTCCCGCGCGACTCTCACGAACGGGATGAAGGTGATGCTGGTCGAAAGGACTTCGGTTCCGGTCGTAACGATGAACATTTTGTTCGATGCTGGGTTCGCTGCCGACCAGTCCGCCCTTCCGGGCACCGCAAACCTCGCGATGCAAATGCTCGACGAAGGGACGAAAACCCGGACCTCGATTCACATCAGCGATGAGCTCGCTTCGCTCGGAGCCCAGCTTAACGCCGGCTCAAACCTCGATATGTCGACGGTCTCGATGACTGCGCTCACGTCGAATCTCGATGCTTCCATCGACCTGCTCGCGGATATCCTCCTTCATCCGTCGTTTCCGCAAAAGGATTTCGAGCGCCTTCAGAAGCTGACGCTTGCCGATATCCAGCAGGAAAAAGTGTCGCCGGTTCAAATGGCCCTCCGGGTCTTTCCGGCTCTGCTCTACGGCGGTGGGCACGCGTATGGTAATCCGCTGACGGGTTCGGGAACGGAAGAGTCGGTCAAAAAGCTGACGCGGGAGGACCTGGCGAAATTCCACGACACATGGTTGAGGCCGAACAACGCGACGATGATCGTCGTCGGGGCGACAACCATGGCCGAGATCCGGCCCAAGCTCGAGAAATTCTTCTCCGCGTGGAAATCGGGCGAGGTCCCGAAGAAAAATATCGGGACCGTCGAAATAAGTCCCCGGGCGCGAGTCTACATCGTGGACAAGCCGGGAGCGCTCCAGTCGATCATTTTTGCCGGACACGTGTCACTCCCGAAGAACAATCCGCAGGAAGTCTCCATCGAAGCCATGAACAACATCCTGGGAGGGCTCTTCACGTCGCGCATCAACATGAACCTTCGGGAGGATAAACACTGGGCGTATGGAGCGTTCAGCTTTCTTTGGAGTGCCCGCGGCCAGCGGCCGTTCATCGGATACGCGCCGGTGCAGACCGACAAGACGAAGGAGTCGATGGTCGAGCTATCGAAGGAGCTCCGCGACATCCTCGACAAGAAGCCGGTCACCGACGATGAGCTCCTGAAAGTGCAGAACAGCATGACGCTGGAACTGCCCGGGAGTTGGGAGACGAACTCGGCGGTTGCGCATTCGATCGCGAACATCGTGCGATTCGGATTGCCGGAGGATTATTACGATACATACGCGCACCGGGTGCGAGCTCTGACGAAGGACGATGTGGAAGGGGCGGCACGGACAGTCGTACATCCCGACCAGCTCACGTGGGTCGTGGTCGGGGACCGGAGCAAGATCGAGCCGGGGATTCGCGAATTAGGTTACGGCGATATCAAGTTCATCGACAGCGACGGTAATGCGGCGCAGTGATTTCTGAGCTTTCCCCCCATCCCCCTTCTCTGCTTCGCAGAGAAGGGGGAGGTTTCAAAGGGGGATGAGTCAGCACTACCAGATCTTCGCCCTCTCCTGCTCCGGCCGCACCATCGGTGATGTGTCGCCGCAGCCGAACGCTTCGTAAAATTCCTTCATGTTCGAGATGGGCCCGTTCGTGCGGAATTCCGACGGCGAATGGGGATCTGTTCGGACCTGGAGCCGCAACGCCTCGGGTCTTGATTTCCTCCGCCAGATCTGCGCCCACGCGAGGAAGAATCGTTGTTCCGGCGTAAATCCGTCGATGAGCTGGCGCGGCTTCCCTTCGAGCGACTTCTCGAGAGCCGTGTAGGAGACGGTGAGTCCCCCGAGGTCTCCGATGTTCTCGCCAAGCGTCAGCTTCCCGTTGACATGAAGGGAATCGATCGCCACGAATCCATCGAACTGTTTTACGACGAGGCCGGTCCGTTGTTCGAACGTCTTCCGCGTTTCCGGCGTCCACCACATCCGAAGGTTCCCATCGGCGTCAAACTTGCTTCCCTGGTCGTCGAACCCGTGCGAAAGCTCGTGGCCGATGACTGCGCCCATCCCTCCATAGTTCACGGCGTCGTCGGCATCCGGGTCGTAGAACGGCGGCTGGAGAATTCCCGCCGGAAAAACAATTTCGTTCCGTGACGAGCTGTAGTACGCATTCACCGTCGGCGGCGTCATCCCCCATTCCGTCGGGTCGACGGGTTTTCCGATCTTCGCGATATTGTACCGATAGTCGAACTCACGCGCGCGTCTGAGATTTTCGAAGTACGACGTGCGGTCGATCCGGAGCCCCGAATAGTCCCTCCATTTATCCGGATAACCGATTTTGACGTTGATCGCTTCGAGTTTCTTCAAAGCCGCCTCCCGTGTCGTCTCATCCATCCAATCCGCCGCTTTGATATGGTCGCGCAGCGCTGCCATCAGATTTTTCACCATTTCCTTCGCGCGCGCTTTCGCCGTCGGGCTGAACGCCTTCGCAACGTACACTTCGCCGAGTGCTTCGCCGAGCGTACCGTTCACGACCTGCACGATCCGTTTCCATCTCGCCTGCTGTTCCTTCGTGCCCGTGAGGACCGTGCCGTTGAAGTGAAAACTCTCCGCAACGAACGGAGAGCTCAACGCATTGGCGGCGCCGTTGATGACGCGCCAGCGAAAATAGGACTTCCAATCGGCGAGCGGAACGTCCTTCAGCATGATGTTGACTTCCTTGAAGAATTCGGGCTGACCGACGTTGACGTCTCCCGGCTGTGTCACCCCCATCGCCGCAAAGAAGCGGGGCCAGGCGAAGTTCGGCGTCAGCGAGGCGATCTGCTCCTGGGTCATCTTGTTGTAGTTCTTATCCGGGTCGCGCCGCTCCACTCGTGTCCTCGAGGCCTTTGCGAAACGGGTCTCGATCGCCATGACGGCTTTTGTTTCCGCCTGGGATGCGGCGGCATCATCCCCGGCAAGTGCAAACATCGCCGCCATGTGCTTCACATATTCTTCGCGGATGTTCTTGGACTTCTCATCGTCGGCGAGGTAGTAGTCGCGGTCCGGGAGCGTCAATCCTCCCTGTGAAAGCTGGCCGATCACCTGTTTGCTGTTCTTCGCATCCTGCGCCGCGCCGAATCCAAAGACCGGCCCGTTGCCGTAAAGATGAAGACGCGCAATTTCCGCTTGAATTCCCTCATCGTCCTTTATCGCATCGATTTGCGCCAGGTCCGGAGCGAGCGGATTTGCTCCGAGATGCTCGATCGCCGCAGAATCCATCCCCGTCGCATAGAGGTCGCCGATTTTCTGCTCGTTGCTTCCGGCCGGTGCATGGGGATCCGTCGACGCAGATTCGAGGATTTCGTGGAGGACGTCGTTGTTCTGTTCGGCCAGTTCGGTGAAGCTGCCCCACGAACTGAACGCCGGGGGAATCTGCGCGTTCTTCAGCCACGTCCCGTTTGCGTAGAGATAGAAGTTATCGCACGGTTTGACCGACGGGTCGATATTCTTCGGGTCGAGCCCGTGAATTTTTGTCGGAGCAGTTTGAGAAAGAGCGAAAGAGACTGCGAGGATCGAACACAGGAAGGATTTTTTGAAGGCGGCTGCAAAATCTGAGCAATGGTCCATGACAGAATGCCTCATGTGATGGTGGAAAAGGATTCGCTCCAAGATACGGGGCAAACCGCGCTCATGTCAAGAAATAAAAAAGGCCGGAGCGAAGTCCGGCCTTGCAGGGTGGGTTGCAGGAAATTCAGCGCTCTTCCTCCTTTTTCATCTTGCGGGCTGCGATGGCGTAGAACACGATGAGTGCGATACCCCCGCTGATGAGAATGCTCGAGGGATAAATAAAGTCATTCCACATGTAGCTCCGTTCGATGGAGCCGGCGAACAGGATTCCGGCTCCGACGAATAACGCGAGCAATCCCCATTTGAGGTTCGACAGCGGCGAGAAGCGAAACATGCTGATTCCCGCGGCTTTCTTGAACGTCGACGGGTCGAGCCCTTTCTCGATGAGTGCCATCCGCTCTCTGTGGCGGGTCTCGAAAAATTTCCACAGAACGACGGCGATTCCGCCAAACAGAAATATCGGGACAAAAATATCTTCGGCGCGCATATCAGCCTCCTTGAATGATTCGATTGACCATGGTGGAACCCTTTACTACCTTTGACCCCGGGTTTTGAGAATATGTTTCAGGATTCTCCGAATTCCCAAAAGCGCGAACGGGCTGAAACCCTGGAAGCCGGATCCCGGTCTAAGGGGATAGTAAAGAGGAGACGAATGCAGGCGGATGAAACGGCGCTGATCAATGGTGTCCTCAAACGAGATCGGCGATCGACGGAACTCCTCGTTGAGCGGTATAAAGACAAAGCCATGACGCTTGCCTCGAGGATGCTCCGCAATCGGGAGGATGCCGAGGAAGCGGTGCAGGACGCATTCGTCCGCGCCATTCGCTCACTCCCCGGATTTGAGATGCGCTCCGCCTTTTCGACATGGTTCCATAGAATCGTCTATAATGTGTGCGTTTCACGGTTGAGCAAGAATTCGAAGGAACAAGCGGTGGACGACCTGGATGATGCCTCCGATTCCATCGCTTCCGAAGACGCCTTGCCGGATGCGGATTACGAGGCGACTGAAGTGGGTGCGATTATTTCCGAGGAGATTGAGAAGCTTCCCTCTGCGTATGCCGCGACGTTCACACTTTTTTTTGTCGATGAGATGAGCTACAGGGAGATCGTCGAAGTGACCGGTCTGCCGATAGGAACAGTCAAAGCGAGGCTATTCCGGGCGCGCATGATCGTTCGGGACGCCGTCGCGCGACGGCTGGGATTGCGCCGGGAATCCGACAGCGCCGTCCCCGAGGAGATCGTATGAATCACCCCGCTCTGCAGGAGATTACGAAGCTGGTCGACGGAGAGCTCGGCGAATCCGAGACCGCACGGCTCAGGGAGCATCTTGCGGTCTGCGAGCTTTGCCGGCGGGAGCTTCGGTTCCAGCAGTCTCTCACCCGAACGGCGAGGGGAATGCCGCTTACGCGGACGTCAAATGCCGCTCTGAGTCGAATCGTTTCCCGAATTCTTCCCCCGAACGAAGGACGTTGGGTTGCAAAAGTTGTCGACAACCTCGGAAACGTCATCGCGATGACGCTCTTGCTCGCCGCCATCGGATTTATTACCGTACGATTTTCCCCTCAGCCTCGTACGGAGGAACAATCGCAATTGTCCGTCGTTGGGCAGGGCGTCGGATATGTCGGCGAGCAGATTGACCGGTTTCTCTCCCCATCCCACTGGCCTTTTCTTCAGACTCTCCACGAGATCCTCTATTCATCTGAATCGTCGCACTCCGCCAGGATATATTCTCTGGCCCTGCTCTCGATGCTGATGCTGATCGCTATTGACTGGATCTTTCAGCGTCGCATCAAGCGCCTCAATTCCTAAATCCACCGCATTCAACTTCCATTTCCGCTTTAT
>DATJYV010000173.1:0-9912 GCA_035499415.1 Bacteroidota bacterium | reverse complement strand
TGTTGCCGACCCGCTGAGCAGAAAAATCACCGGCGTAACCGCCAGTGTTGACGTTACAACGTTTGACAGCGGTAATTCGAATCGGGACTCTCACGCGATGGAGGTGATCGACGCGATTACTTATCCCGACGCGGGCTTTTCGAGCACGACGATCACAGAAAAGGGAGACAGCTTGTTCGTCGCGGGAAATCTCACTTTCCACGGAGTGACAAAAGCCGTAACGATGGCTGGGGTCTTCGCTTGGAGCCCCGGACGACTTGAGGTGCACGGCGGATTTGACATCAGTCTTACCGAATTCAAGGTCGATCGCCCGGCGCTGCTCCTCATCCCCGTGGAAGACAAGCTCGCCTTTGCGTTGAATGCTGTTTTCGTTTGGAAGAACTGACCCAAGAGATGAGTCGAAACCTGCATTTCAGGGATGGAACTCAGCCAGTCCTTCTAAAGTGAAGGGCAAGGAGGAGGATCGATCCTGTCGACGTGACGATCCACGGGGAACCGATGATCAAAAGCGTTGTGGAAAATGTGGGATAGAAATAGACGACCGCGATCAAGGGAGTGACGAGAGCGTGGGCGAGCAAGAAGCGGCGCGTCCAGCCGGGCATGCCCGACTTTTCAAAGACCTGCGCCGCAAAGAATGCGGCAATCCCCATGAAGATGTATCCGATCCCGTCGACATCCCAGAAAAGAGAATGAGGAGTCTGGTCGAGGATTCGGATCGGTTCGAGTGAACCATGGAGTGATGCCGGAAGGACGGTTGCGAGCTGAACGACATAATTGAGCGAAACATATGTAGTGTATATGACGGAGGCAAGAACCGATGCGTGGGTCCAGAACCGCTTCTCGGACGGAACAAGGTAATGGAGCGCAAGGATCGAGAGAGTGAACGGAAAGGCAATGCAAAGGGAGAAACCATAAATGAGGATCGCGTCGATGGGGAAGTTGATCAAGCCGAGGACCTGAAGCACTTGAGCAACCGAATACCCTGCGGCTCCGAAAAGAGCCACGGTCGCAATCCAATACCCAAATCGTTTTATCGTCACATCATTCACCTTCATTCGTTGCGATTGGGCGTCTTCGATTCATATTCCTCTTTGACCATGCGCAATCCCCGCAGCACGTTCATCGATTCTTTCAGCAGTTCTTCTTTGATCGATTCGTAAACCCCGAAGGCCCCCTCGCCGGCATCTTTCTCCACCCGCGTGCACATCCCGACGAATGCGGGAGTTCCGAACCCCCCGGAGCCGCCTTTGAGCCCGTGGATGGCAGAATAAAATCCCTTGATGTCTGATTTTTTGTAGCTCAGGTCGAGGTCTACCGTCCTCTCCCGAATTTGAGGGATCGCAACCCCCACGATTTCCGCAACGGCGACCGGGTCCTCATCGATACCGAACTCGCGGAGGCGCGACCGCAGAGAATCGAAAACAACACCCATGCCGGCGTCGACCTCAATCTTCTCGCCCCAGAGTTGGACAACACTTTGGAGTTTCTCAGCAAGTACCGGCCGCATCAGAAAGTCATCCATGCCCGCCGCGATAAATTGCTCTCCTTCTTTTCCCGACTTCTCGCGTGTCACGGCGACAATCTTGGGCCGCATCCCCCCTTTTCCGAGTATCCGGATCTGCCGTGTCATCTCCTTCCCGGTGTCACCCCCGCCCGCCACGTCGACAATAATCAATCCCCCGCGACCCTGCGACGTGCGCGCCATGACATCGGCGGCGTTCGTGAAGAGCTGCGCTTGCTGACCGATTCGGCCCAACTGCGCAAGGGTCGAATCGGCCGTGAAGGGCTGCGATTCTGCAACGAAGATATTCATGACTGTTTCGTGGGCAGGAAAACGCGAGGGCATGCGTCACCCCCCTTGAATATACGGTTCGATTCGATGGAATGTCTCGCGCCTGAAAACTTTTTCGATTCGCACGAAGCCGCCCGGGAGGCGTTTCGTTGAAGTTCTACCCCCATTCTATTATATTCTGTCGCAGGGATAAACCCCATCTTCCCTCCATCTGCACCTTGGAGGACAGTATCCACAGCATGATATCGATTCCCCCAACGGATGAACGCTCTTCGACCGTCGCTTCTGCTCGTCCTCGTTTCGTCTCATTTTTGGTGCAATGGGGGAAGTTCCTATTCGACCCTCCAGCCCCGCCAGGCTCTGCACGAGGTGCGGAATTTCGGCGTGCAGTTCTCCGGGACATATCATCTGCCCGCGCTTCGCTCGTATGACCTCGTGATCATCGACCCGGACCAGGCCCAGCACGAAGAACCGGACTCCCTTTTCGCAACACGGTCTCTCGCCGTCGCGTATGTGAACATCGGCGAAGCGGAGGATTATCGGTGGTACCGGTCCGAGGTCAGAAAAGAATGGCTGAAGGGGGCCAATCCGAACTGGGCGGGCCATTCGTACCTCGACGTGAGAAACGAGGGATGGCAGAAACTTCTGGTCGAAAAAATTATTCCGCGAATTTTCAGGAGGCCGTATGCCGGGCTCTTCCTCGACATGGTGGACGTCGCCAGCCCCGGCCTTTTTCCTGAGATGAGCGACGGAGTCGTGGACCTCATCAAGCGCATTCGATCAGCGTATCCCGACAAGATCATCATCATGAACGGCGGCGCATTTCTTGCGGGCCGCGTGCGGGACGAGGTCGACGCCCTCTGTGCCGAGAGCGTCTTCAGCTCGTACGATTTCGGCTCGAAAAACTATTTCGTGAGGCCGGCGGCGGAATCGAGCGAACGGGCGAAGGAGCTTCGCGGGATAAGCGAACGGAACGGCATGAAAATTCTTGACATCGACTACGCCCCCACCGGTGATTCAACGGTCCGTGCGGCGGTCGCGGATTCGGCGCGGCGGAACGGCTTTGTCGCCTTCGTCGGCACGATCGATTTGGATTCACTCCCGCCGGCTCCCGTGAGGCGATGACCCCGGAGGCGTTCAAGGAGACAAAGTCGTTTGACTGTAACGTTGACACGATCAAAGACATTCGTGAATGGATTTCGACACTCCTCACGAATCGAGGAGTCCCGGCCCCGGCGGTCGACGACCTTCTTCTGGCGGCAAGCGAAGCGATCACCAATGCGATTCTCCACGGCTATGCCCCGGCAAACCGAGGCCGCGTGGACGTTCATATCGAGCGGTCGGCCGATTCCGTGGCGCTCACCGTTCGCGATTACGGCGAGGGGTTCAGGGCTGATTCTTACTCAGCCCCCGACCTCAGCGTGCCGCAGGAAAACGGCTACGGCGTTTATCTGATGCATGCCTTGATGGACAGCGTGGATGTGCAGAATGCAGACAGAGGAACGGAGGTGCGGATGGTCCGGTCGCTCCGGAGGATCGACGGCCGATGACCGACGTCAGTCTCATCCTGGAAGGGACATACCCGTACAAGACCGGCGGTGTCGCTACGTGGGTTGATTCACTTGTCCGGTCCCTCCCTTCGACAACCTTTTCCGTGGCCTATCTCTTTTACGGCCCGCCGCCGTCGGCGCCGGTCTTTCGGCCGCCGGCAAATGTCGCCGGCGTGTCGCTCGTCCCGCTCAACGCACGCGAGTTTCCCGTATCGATGAAGCAGCTTGTCCGCGTCGTGCCTGCCGCCCGAATCTACCATGCACTCTCGACCGGATTCGCCGGCCTCCTCGGAGTCGAGATCAAGGACCGAACGGGTTCGCCGCTTCTGCTCACCGAGCACGGCATCTACTGGCACGAGGTGGCGCTCGGAGTCGACGAGCTCGAGTGCGGATTTAAAGTGGTTCAAACCGAGAGCGGTGAGCTGCAACTCGGGAAAACATGGGAAGCGTGGGACCGGACATTCCGGAGCATCGCACGCCGGACCTATGCGACGGCGGATGCGATCGCGACGGTCTGTTCATTCAATCAGCGGCTGCAGGAGGAATTGGGCGCTTCGAAAGAGAAAATGCATCTAATTCCCAACGGCGTCCAATCACGTTGGAGCGGCCGGTCCAGGGCACGACGACCCGAAACGGGAGTCCGAACAAAAATCGCTCTCGTCGCGCGTGTAACGCCGATCAAGGACATAAAAACTTTCATTCGCGCGTGTGCGCTGGTGCGTGACAGGGTTCCCGAAGCGGAGTTCGTGATTGCGGGGCCGACGGAACACGACCCCCGGTATACCGCCGAATGCCGTGCGCTTGCATCGGACCTCGGCCTCAACGCGCTGACGTTCGCAGGAGAGATCGACGTTGCATCGCTCTATCCTTCCGTGGACGTTCTTGCGCTTACGAGCGTCAGCGAAGGCCAGCCGTTTGCGGTCCTCGAGGCGTTCGCCCACGGAATTCCCGCAGTCGTTACGAATACGGGCGGGTGTCCGGAATTAGTCGAACCCCGGAGCCCGGCTACGCCTCCTGCAGGCGTCGTGTGCCGGGTTGGAGATCCCGCGGCGGTCGCCGGGGCTCTTGTGCGGCTGCTGACAGACAGCGAATTTTACGCAACGTGTTCCCGTGAAGCGCGCAGAAGGGTTCGCGAGGAATACGACTGGCGCACAACGGCGTTCGCCTACGGCGAGCTCTACCGGCGGTTGCAGAACCAGGAGGCGGCGTGAAGATCCTCATCACCGGAGGCGCGGGGTTCATCGGCAGCCATCTTGTCGAACATTTTCAGGAGACTTCCGACGTCGTGGTGCTCGACAATCTGCGGTCGGGATTCGAAAAGAATATTGCGGGCATGCGGGCGACGCTCGTGCGAGCGAGCGTTGCCGACGCTTCCGCGGTGATGAAGGCCGCGGAAGGTGCGGAATTTATTTTTCATCTCGCCGCTCTGGTCAGCGTGCCGGAATCGATGGAGAAGCCGAGGGAGACGGTCGAGATCAACGTTCAGGGAACCTTGAACGTTCTCGAAGCGGCGAGGAAACATCGCGTCAAGAAAGTCGTGATCTCATCCTCCGCGGCCGTCTACGGAGACAATCCGACCGTCCCGAAGGTTGAGACGATGCTCCCGGAGCCCAAGAGCCCGTACGCTATCACGAAGCTGGATTCGGAGTACTACGGAAACATGTACACGATGGATTTCGGAGTCCCCGTCGTTTGCCTGCGGTATTTCAATGTGTTCGGTCCGCGACAGAATCCGGCATCCCAGTATGCCGCGGCAGTTCCGATCTTCATCCAACGCGCGCTCACGAACAGTGACCTCACGATTTACGGTGACGGCGAGCAGACCCGCGATTTCATTTACGTGAAGGACGTTGTCCGGGCAAACGATTTGGCCGCGAAGACGGACAGAACGGGCGTCTGCAATATTGCATGCGGCGGACGGATGACGATCAACGATCTGACGCGCACCATCATTGAGCTGACACGCTCCTCATCCAAAGTTACCCACGGTGAAGAGCGGGCCGGAGACGTCAAACATTCACAAGCAGACATTCGCCGCGCTCAGGAGATCGGATTTCAACCCCGGTACACACTCGAGGAAGGCTTGAAGGCGACCGTCGCTTATTTTTCATCCCTTCAATGACCGGACGTCGGCTCTCCGTTTTGCTCTTGACCGAGGGGACTTATCCGTACGCGGGGGGCGGAGTGAGCACCTGGTGCGACATCCTTTGCCGTGAACTGAACAATGTCGATTTTCATGTCGTGGCAGTGACCGGGAATCCGACGACGACGTTGAAGTTTCATCTTCCGTCGAATGTACGGTCGGTCCGGCAGATCCCGCTCTGGGGAAGCGAGGAGCCGTCGGAATTCATCGAACCGGGGAAGCCATTCGGGGAGGTCTATCTCGCGCGTCAGGCAACCACAAGCGACGCCATCCGCGACCGATTCGTCCCGGTCTTTCAGCGCTTCCTCGACGAAGTGCTGGCGCAGCGGCCGGCCGACCCGTCAACGATCCACGGCCTCTATCTCTATTTTCGCGAATTCGAATATCGGTCGACCTTCCAATCCATGGAAGCGTGGGAAACGTTCCTGTCGACTGTCCAGCGAAGTCTGGCGGATGATGGCGTCCATGAGGACGAGCGTCCATCCCTCTACGACGTTACGACGGCCATGCGGTGGCTCTACAATTACCTCATGCCGCTTTCAGCCCCCGTTCCCAGGACCGATATCGTCCATTCCACGCTCGCGGGCGTTTCAAACCTCCCGGCGGTGATATCAAAATTGGAGTACGGAACACCGATCGTGGTGACCGACCACGGGGTCTTCATCCGCGAGCGCTACATCGCTCTGTCGCGCGAGAAATTCACCCCCTTCGAACGCAAATTTCTCGTCAGCATATCTTCGTATGCAACCAGCCTCCTGTATTCGATGGCGGACCAGGTGTCTCCTGTCTGCAATTACAATCGCCGTTGGGAGACACGATTCGGCGCGGAGCCGGCGCGCATCAGAACAATCTATAACGGCATCGACCCGGCAGTTTTCGTGCCAAAGGAGAAGCCGGAGCGGACGAGGAACCGTCCGACCGTCGTCGCGGCCGCGCGCGTTTTTCCCCTCAAAGATATCGAAACGATGATCCGCTCCTGCGCCATCGTCCGCGAACAAATTCCTGACGTGCATTATATCGTCTACGGTCCGACCGATGTCGACCCCCCGTACACGCAACGGTGCATGGCGTTGCTCGACGAGCTCCAACTCCGCGGGAACTTCGATTTTCCGGGATTTCATTCAAAACCCCACGAGATCTACCACGAAGGCGACATCAGCATCCTTTCGAGCATCTCGGAAGGATTTCCGTACACGGTGCTGGAGTCGATGGCATGTGCGCGTCCGGTCGTCGCGACCGACGTCGGCGGCGTCCGGGAAGCGCTAGAGGGATTTGGCATCATTGCGAAACCGCGCGATCCGATGGGCCTTGCGCAGGGTGTTGTGGAGCTCCTCCAGAATGATGAACTGCGGCAGAGGATGGGACACCTTGGCCGTGAGCAGGTGCTTCTCCGGTTCCGCACGTCGCAGGCAATTCAGCATTATCTCGAAAGCTACTCTGCCCTCGCCCACATCTCCGAGCCGGCCTTTGGACTCAACTGAGACTTCCTCATCAGGTTCGGCGATCGAACTGGAGCAGGCGGCGCTCGACGTGGTCGGCACCATAGGCAAGCCGGTGGATAGCTGGGCCGTCGCCGCGACACTCGAGAGTCTCGGCTATCGCGACGTCGACGCAGTGGACCGATACAGACGGAAAGATCTGTTCGAGCTTGCCGGGGACATTTTTGGATTGATTTCGTCAGGCCGGGTCTCATTTGTGGCCGGGACCGCCGCTGCGGCCCCCCGGCGTCGTCACGGGAAGGCGGCCCGTTTTTTCCGGGCCTACCTCAAGGGAGCCGTCACCGCGATGCCGATGCTCGGACAGATCGCGGCAATCCTTCTCCTCCGGTATTCTCTTTGGGCGTGGGTCGATTTTACCGAGACCCAGGCAACAGTCGTTGCGCTCGGAACGATTCTCAGCTTTCTCGTCACGGGAGGATTTATTCAAAGCATCGGACGGGAAGGAATCCGTTATCTTGGGGCGACGAATTACGCCCTCTCGGAGCGCGCGTGCTGGAACCTGGTCGTCGAGGGAACCGTCGTTGTCGTCGTCGTGGGCGGGCTGCTGTTCGTGGCCGACATCCTGGTGCCCGTTTACGACCTCAGACTGATGGAAGTGAGCCTGATGTATTATCTCCTCCTGTCGGAGCTCTGGCTCTACTCGTCGGTCGCAAACGTCCTCGACCGGCCGATGGCGATATTTGCCATCACGCTCGCGGGCGTCGTTCCCGTCATGGTGGTCATGGAGGCGACGAAGCTCGGAATTTATTTTGCCCACTGGTGCGGCATGTCGTTTGCGCTGATGCTGATGATGGCTTACACGATGCCTCTCTTCCGAAGCGTCGCGAAAAGCACCGCGCCGGAACTGAGAACGACTCAACTCCCTCGACGCCCGGTCCGGGCCTACCTCATCTATCCATACTTCATCTACGGGTTCTTCTACTTCCTCAATCTCTTCATCGACCGTATTGTCAGCTGGTCGACACCGGGGGCGGAACCGCCGCCGTACCTCATTTGGTTCCGCACTTCGTACGAATTGGGGATGGATTGGGCCCTTCTTTCGCTGGTCCTTACAATCGCATTTCTCGAATACATCATCTACGAATTTTCTTACTATCAAATTCCTGCTCAGAAATCTGTGGACTGTGCGCGGAGGGATGATTATAACGCGTTCTTCCGCCGGTTCCATCGCCGCTACCTGGTCGGCGTGGCAGTCATCGGTCTGGTCAATATCGCCGCCACCTACTTCGGCGTCGTGTATTTCCGGCACTTCAGCCAGGTGAAGGAGGTCCGGGAATTCTTCAGCGACCCGAGGACGTTCTTCGTTTTTTATGCTGCGGCAATCGGTTACTGGTTTCTCGCCGTCGGTCTCTATAACAACTTGTTCATTTTTACGCTCTCGCGTCCCGAGTTTGTGCTGAAGTCCATCATCCCGTCAACCGCCGTCAATCTCGGTGTCGGCCTCATTGCGAGCCGCTGGTTCCATTACGAGTACGGCGTCCTGGGTCTCGTGGCAGGGAGTGCGACGTTCGCGTTTCTCTCGACGAAATACGCCCGTTCCGTTTTTCGGTCGCTCGATTACTATTACTATTCGGCCTTCTAGTGTCCGATTATCACCGCATACTTGTCGCCGCCGTCCTTCGCGTGATATTCGCGGTCGTCGTTTTGTTCGGTGTGGTTCCGCGCCTTCTCTGGTCTCGCCCGTATCATTCCCAATTCTGGCGCAACGCGGCCGCGGATTTTCTCCTGATGGGATGCGCTGCCGTCGCCGGCGTCCACCTCTTCGCGCTCGCAAAACTCAACGACGCGCTCGCCATCGCTACCGTCTGCCTCGGAATCTGGGCCCTCCGTGTGCGACACGCAAACTGTCACGGACAACCGGGGACGACGCATACATTTCTGTCGGCGATTCTCCTCCTCCTCGACGAACGCTCTTCTCCGTTTTCCGTAAGCGCCTTCGGACGGAAACTGAGGGCCGCACCGAAGCGTTTCTTGAACCCGAAATCGTTCGGCTCCGTCCTCCTGTGCGCCGTTATTTTTTCATCCGGACTCCTTCGACTCATTCCGGTCTGGAATCATGCCGCGCCGTTTTCGGTCGAATACTACGATACGCTGAATAAAGTTCGCTTACTTCAACTCAACCAATTGTATTCGGGGGAGAGCCGCATCCCGCTGGGCCTGCCGATCATCGCCCAGCTCCTCAGTCTCGCGGCGCAGGTCAATCCCCCCGTCGTCCTGCACTTTCTGGGGGCGGTCTTTGCCATGATGCTGGCAGGCGCCGTCGCCTTCGTCATTTACCGTTCGAGCGGTTCCCTGGAGAACTCCGCAATCGGGGCCGCAATCTTCGGCGTTTTCAATCTGATGCTTCCGATGGACCTTCGCTCCCAGGTCGAGGCCGACGGACTCTTGCTGGCCTTCGCATTCATCCTGCCCGCCCTCTCATTCTTTGCCGACTTCCTGGCACAGCCGGGCCGGCGGACTCTGCTGGTCGCGCTGGCGGGTCTGGTCACTGGGGCGGCTGTCAACCTTTTTACAGGATTTGTTGCCACGGTCGCCGTCTCCGTCATGCTCGTGACGGCGCTGTTGCTCTCATTCCGGTTGACCTGGATGCGCGGAAGAAATCTGGGGCTCATGTTGCTTATGACGTTCCTCATCCCCGCATCATGCGCCTTGTTCGTCTACCTCGGATTGAGCCGGGAAAGCGTGAGAAACGTCCTGCAGATTCTTCTCTACGACATGCATCTCAACCGGTATACTGCGGCCGACCTTCATCCCTCTCAAACTCTCACTCTTGCAGGGGGAATCGTCTTCTCCCTCACCATCCTTTTGAGTCTGAAGAAGCGACTGTCTCCATCCCGGAACATCCTGCAACTTTTCTGCGGGGCGTTTGGATGGATGGCGCTCGTGTTCGTCGTCAGGTCGGGAGACTCATGGCTGACATTTGTACCC
>DATJYV010000172.1:0-4236 GCA_035499415.1 Bacteroidota bacterium | reverse complement strand
ATCGCGGCGAACGTGGCGGGCTGGTTTTCCAAAACGTTCCGCACTTGCGAATCTCCGGTCGGGATGAGGACCAGGAGGGAGGAGATGACTGCGACGGTAATTCCCACTTTGAGAAAAATCCTCGCGTGCTCGTCAAACTTTCCCTCGAGAAGATAGAACGCCCCGACCGCCGAGAGGACAAAGGAAGCGGTCACGACCGCTGCGACCATGGTGTGCGCGTATTGCCATAGAGCCCAGGGGTTGAGGAGCAGACCCCAGAAGTCTGCGACGTGCACCGAACCGTCGCCGATTCTGTCGAACGCCACGGGATGCTGCATCCAGGCGTTTGTGGCGACGATAAAGTAACCCGAGAGCCAGGAGCCGAGGAAGACCGCGACGGACGAGAGGAAATGACCACGCGGGCCGAGTTTTCTTTCGCCGTACAGAAAGAGTCCCAGAAAACTCGACTCGAGAAAGAACGCAAACGTTCCCTCCATCGCGAGAGTCTGGCCGATAACGCCGCCGGCATATGCAGAAAACTTTGCCCAGTTCGTGCCGAACTGAAATTCCATGGGAATGCCGGTGATGACGCCGACGGCAAAATTCATTGCAAAAATCTTACCCCAAAACCGGGCACTTTCGTTGTAGCGTTCGTTACCGGTCCGAAGAGCAATCCATTTGAGGACGACCAGCAAGAGTGCCAGTCCCATCGTCAGCTGGGGAAAGAGATAATGGTACATGACCGTAAAGGCGAATTGCAAACGGTCTATGAGGAGGGCGTCTTCCAATGCAAGAGTGAGGGGATGATCAATCGAAAAATCCGGAACATTGTACAAATACTTCGCAAGAAATGAAACTGAATCTTCCGATTCGGCGCAAATCGAAAGTCTTCCCTTAAACCGTTTCCCGGAAATGGCATCTAAGTCTCAACGCGACCGAAAGGCAGAGAAGAGACGCGGGACGCGATGACGGTGAGGTAGCCGGGAAGGAATGCTACAAGTGAGGAGAAGGAAGGGAGCTTTCTTTGAGCGTGCGCTCGTTCTCGGTTGCTGGCTTCTTGCCTCGACCGGCGCCTCGACGGCTTCTGACGTAAAACCGCTCCTTGTCTCTCCCGCCCCGGGATCGGCGCTCGTTTCGCCCCACACCACACTTCTTTTGAGATTCAGCGACCCTCTCGACGGTTCGTCTCTTTCGTCCTCCCTCATCTCCGTTGTCGGAAACAAATCGGGATTGCACGAGGTCAGCTTCGTGCTGGCAAAGGGGGGAACGGCGCTCGTTCTGCGTCCGCGTAATCCATTCGCGCCGGGTGAAACGGTTTCGGCCGCCCTGTCTTCCGGCATTCGCACCTCGACGGGGACTCTCATCGCTCCGGTTTCCTGGACCTTCGAAGTCGGTTCCGGGCAGGGGTCGATGGACCCCTTCAAGTCGCTGCAGACCGAGCTTGCAGGAATCGTTTCCGGCGGCGGTCGTGTGCCTGCGATCCCGTCGACTCTGAACGGCTCGCGCACCACCACAGACACCCTGCCTTCGGATTTTCCCCGCGTAACGCTCACCGCTTCGGACAACCCCGCTCCCGGAAAAATTTTTATCTGCAATTTCTCATACGACCCGGCAGACCCGACGCCGTCATATCTTCAAATCCTGGACAATACCGGAGCGCCGGTGTTCTATCGGAAAATGCCGATGACATGCTTTGATTTCAAGGTTCAGGAGAACGGTAGTCTCACTTACTATGACAGTAATCATCAATCATTCACCGAGCTCGATTCGACATATAATGTGGTACGCTCGATCGCCTGCGGAAACGGATATCTCACCGACATCCACGAATTAAGAATCCTTTCGGATGGCGATGCGCTCCTGCTCGCGCAGGATTACGAGACCGTGGACATGAGCAAGATCGTCAATGGAGGGAATCCCGCGGCGCAAGTCATCGGGATGATTATCCAGGAGATAGACCCCGACGGGAATGTGGTCTTCCAATGGCGAAGCTGGGATCACTTCAAGATTACCGATGCGGCGCCTGATATCAACCTGAACGCATCAAGCATCGATTACGTCCACAGTAACGCGCTCGAACTCGACAACGACGGGAACATTCTTCTTTCCAGCCGTCACCTCGACGAAATTACTAAAATCGACCGTCAGACGGGGGACATCATCTGGAGACTGGGAGGGAAAAACAATCAGTTTACGTTCGTGAACGACCCGATTGGATTCTCCCATCAGCACTGTATCCGGCGGCTCCCATCCGGGAACGTCATCCTGTACGATGACGGCAACCTGCATGTCCCCGCATTCTCGAGGGCATGTGAGTATGCGTTGGATGAAAACGGCAAGACCGCCACGCTCGTTTGGCAGTACCGTAACAACCCGGACTATTATGCGCCGGCGATGGGGTCGGTACAGCGACTGCCCAACGGCAACACGCTCATCGGCTGGGGAGCGACAAACCCGACGTTGACAGAAGTCCGGCCGGACGGGTCGAAGGCACTGGAGTTGACCCTGCCCTACAACATATTCAGTTACCGCAGCTTCAAGCTGCCGTGGAAGATTCATCCGGATACTCTCGGGTCGCTCGTTCTTCTCTCTGCGCAGGAATTGAATTTTGGCGTGCACCTGGCGTTCGATACGGCATCCATGCGGATTGTTCTGAGCAACACCTCGAGCGCGTCGGTCGCGGTCAGGTCCGTAACTAACTCCAACACCTCGTACTACGTGCCGCCCGATTTTCCCCTCGTGCTCGCCGCAAATTCAAATCTCTCCGTTCCCGTGTTTTTCAAGCCGCTGACCTACGGAACGATCGTCGACACGCTTTCGGTCCTGGCCGACGGACATGCGCTGTCTGTCGTGCTGACCGGAGAATCCCCGCTCCCCGACCTCGAACCCGTGCAGCAGGATCTTGAATTCGGGCTCATTCCCGCCGACTCCAATACGGAGAAGACGGTCCGGTTCGTGAATTCGGCGCTGAATGGCGTGATCGTCGATACGGCGTATACGCAAACTCCGTACTTTCGAGTAGCAAGGATAGCTCCCCACCAGGTCGTGGGGCAGGGGGACAGTCTTCAATTGACGATTGCGTTTTCCCCGGTGGGAAATCATTTGTACCGGGATACGCTCGTCGTTGCAAGCCACAACACGGACTATCGGCAGAAATACGTTCTGACCGCCGGATCGGGTTCCGGTGCGGAAGGCTATGCCCCTGCCGATTACACGCTCCTGCAAAATTATCCAAACCCCTTCAATCCGTCGACGACGATCCAGTACGGATTGCCATCGAGGAGCAGGATCACAATCAAAGTGTACGATTATCTCGGCAGGGAGATTTCAACGCTCGTGGACAAGGACCTGGATGCGGGCTACTACGTCGCGACATGGAATGCAACGGCTTCGAGCGGATTGTATTTCTGCCGGCTCGACGCGGTGGACGACCAGTCGAACACACATCGTTCGTCACTGGTACGACGTATGGTGCTGATTAAGTAGAGAGGTGAAGGATCGTATTGGGATGATTGAGCGTCGGGATTGCGGTCGGCATGCCGGACCCGAACGGTTCTTGACTGAATGAACCTCTCCCCTTGTTTCGAGAGACCTAAGGCAGGAAGCTCCGCGAGTAGGACTCGAACCTACAACCCTGCGGTTAACAGCCGCATGCTCTACCATTGAGCTATCGCGGAAAGTCCAAAGATTCAAAAAGCTCACCGGCTTGCGATAACCAGTGAGCTTCCTTCATCACAAGGTATTTTTATTTCGACGAAAAGTCAAGATACCGCCCCGAAAGAACGCGCCGCATGGTCGCATGTCGGAGACCAAAGCTCAACTTCCCGGGCTCATGTTGCATTCCGAAGAAAGCCCGGCCGTCATTTCATGCCCGTCGTTGCCGCAAGCGCTTTCCATTTGGCATCGTCCATCGCGTCCGCCGAAAATAAAGACACTCCTGCCGCCCCTGCCTGCAATGCGCTTCTGACGAGCGTCGCGAACTCCGCAGGGTCTGTCCCACCCACGAAGAGCCCGCTGTAGAGCGGCTTCTGTACCGTCGCAACTCCCTCGCGCGTCTGTTCTGCAACCCACTCCGGCCCCTCCTCATAAAAGACGTTGTACAGCATCGGAAGGAACGCGTCAAGATCCCATCGTCCCCAATCCTGACGGACCATAACCTTTGCAAGGGTCGGTCCGGGAAAGACCGCCGCGCTGATCTTCTTTCCTTTTTCGCGAGCGGCGGGCACGAGAAATTTGTTCACGAGGTCCGTGACGCTG
>DATJYV010000171.1:0-5151 GCA_035499415.1 Bacteroidota bacterium | reverse complement strand
GTCTCCAACGCCTCCGGTGGAATGCTTGTCGACCTTGACTCCCCGAATATCGGAGAGGTCGACGACCTCCCCCGAATGGAGCATGACCTTCGTGAACGTGAGAGTTTCTTCCGGGTTCATTCCGCGAAAATAGCAGGCCATGAGAAAGGCAGACATCTGATAGTCCGGCAAGTCGCCGGCCACGTAACGCATGATGAAGGCCCGGAGCTCTTCTTCCGTCAGGCTTCCGCCTTCACGCTTCTTTCGAATCAGCTCAACCGGATTCATGCGCAGTTCGTTCTTGATTTATTCTCAACCTTAACCTCAACCTTAACCTCTACCTTAACCTCCACCTTTACCTCTACCTCTGCCTTTCCTTCCTCCTCATCCCTCAATCTTCACCGTAAACTCTCTCCCGCATTTGTCGCACTTATATTCCACCGTTACCCAGTTATTCCGTTCGTAGTAGCTCAGCTCCGCGAGCTCTCCGCCGCAGTTCTGCACAACACATCGTTTCAGGTCGAGACGATACGTCCTGTCGGGAGGATAGTCGTCCGGTTGCTCAGATTCCATCTTACCCTGCCGAGGTTCTTCTCCTGTCCGCGAGCAGAATTCCACATATCGTTTTCGCATCGACGATGCGTTCATCTTCGATCATCTTGAGGGCTTCCTCGTATGGGAAGATCTCAACGGTCAGTCCCCGTTCCCCCTCCTCGAGCGCCTGGCCTTTGGGCGATTTCTTCAGGTTGCTGGCGAGATACAAATGGAGCAGTTCGTCGCAGAACCCGGGCGTTGTGTAGATGGATGTCAGCCGTTCCAGCCGACCCGCAACGTATCCGGTTTCTTCCTGCAGCTCGCGGGCGGCGCACAGTTCCGGATCTTCTCCCGGATTCAGTTTGCCTGCGGGGAGTTCGTAGAGCCGTTTCTTCATCGGATGGCGAAACTGCCGGATGAGGACAATGCGCCCGTCGGGCAGAATGGGGACGGCGACGGCCCCGCCGGGATGCTCCGCCACTTCGCGGACCGAGTGACGGCCTGACGGGTACTCGATTTCGTCGACGAGGAGATTGAAGATCTTTCCGACGTACCGCCGCTCGCTCTTCACGACCCGGGGCTCAGGCACTCGGAAGCTTTCCGGAGGAAGTGGTGATGGTGACTACACGCTGGGGGAAGGGGATCTCGATCCCCGCCTTGCTGAATTCCTGGTAGATGTGCTCACGCAGCGACGTTTCGATGGCAGACTTGTCGTGAAAGTCGGCGGTGAATGCGACCGCCTGAAGGTTGACGGATGAATCAGCGAGGGCAACGACAGCCACCTGGGGGGCGGGGTCCTTGAGAACCGACTTCTCCGCGCGCAGGAGCGCGAGAATGGTTTCCCGCGCAACCCGCAGGTCGGTTCCGTACGCCACTCCGACATCGACGGCTACCCGGATCCGCGCTTCGGGGTAGGAGTAATTCACCACGCGGGTCTTCACAAGCTCGGAGTTGGGGGAGATGATGAGATTGTGGTCGAAGTCGAGTATTTTTGTGCTCCGCATGCCGATCTCGAACACATCTCCTATTTCACCGGTCGGCAGTTTCACGCGGTCCCCGATGCGGAACGGACGGTCAATCATGATGACGAAACCTGCGATCATATTTGACAGCGTCTCCTGCGCGGCGAGCGCAAGAGCGACGGATCCGCCCCCGAGAAAGACGAGGAAGCTGCTCACGTCGACGCCGAAATGCCCCAGCACGATGACGACCGCGATTGCGCCGATGAAGACAGCGATGAAGCGATTCACGAGAAGAAACAGGGCTTCGTCGGCCGCTACGCCGGTGCGTCCCGAGTATCGGTTCATCGTGAATCCGATGATCGTGTCGATAAGCCTGATCGCCGCCATCGTGAGCACGAAGACGAATGCCGCATAAATTGCGTTGTTGGTGTACCCGAGTACCTTGGCGGCCGTTGGATTCTTTGTCGTGATGTTTGCAATCTCCTCGGAAGCGAAGAACAGGCCGAGGACGAGTGCGAGCCATTTGATCCGGGGCAGGATCGCGGCAATGATCCGGTCGTCGAGTTCGTTTTTGGTTTTCTCGGCCCACTTCCGGCCGTACGTGGCGAGGAATTGCTTGATGATCCATCCGAGGAGCAGCGTTGCTGCAAGTTCGAGGAGTGCGAGGGCGATATGAGCCCACGTTTCCGTGGCCCGGGCAAGAAAATTTTCCCGAAGAATGGACAGGGGCGTCATGTCAATAGTTTCCCCGGCTTCCCGGTTTCACCGGCGAACTTCCCTGTTGACAAAGAGGGCACGATTCCGGCTTGTAGGTGACGACTTCCAGTTGGAGAATGGAAAAATATTTGGCGCCGAACTCAATCTGTCCGTTGCTCCGGTCGACGACATAACCGACGCCGGATAGCCGGGCGTCTGCTTTCTTGACGATGTCCACGACTTCAAAGACCGACCCGCCGGTCGTCACAACATCCTCGACGACAAGCGTCCGCTCTCCGGGACGAAGCTCAAACCCGCGCCGCAGTTCCATCTTCCCTTCCTTCCGTTCGGTGAACATGGTCCGGGCGCTGAGCAATCGTCCGACTTCTGTGCCGACTACCAGTCCGCCAATCGCCGGCGAGATGACGACCTCGACGTCGCTGTACTCGAAATGCTTGGCGATCTCGCCTGCGAAGAGATGAAGATACTTTGGATATTGCAGAACGCGGGCGCACTGGAAGTACTGCGGGCTGTGAAGGCCGGACGTGAGCTGAAAATGCCCTTCCAGCAGGGCATTCGTTTGGCGGAAAATCGTGAGAACTTCTTCTTTCGGGAGACTCAAGGGTGCGACGAGGTGACGGTGGTGATCGAACGACAACTCATAAGATAGAAAGAACTCGAATGAGTCGCAACGGAAGAGGGGCCGGGGTAGTGTCCTATTTCCAAGCAACCGTCAATCCGAAGTTTGGGCCGAAGGCCCATCTGCCTCTGGCTGAGGTTCGGAGTCTGTGAACGTCAGATGCTGAAACGAGTTCAGCATGACGCTTCCTTAATACGTTGGAGCCCGCTGAATTGAGGACACTACTGGGGCCGGCCGATACCGCGCTACAGAGGGAGAGCCTCGGCCAGCCGGGCCAACTCGAAATCCTTTGCCGTCAACCCGCCGGCGCTGTGGGTTGAGAGCACGAGGGTGACGACGTTCCAGCGGATATCGATGTCCGGATGGTGATTTGCGCGCTGGGCCAGCAGGGCGACCTCGTTGACGAAGCCCATCGCCCGCACGAAATCCGCGGCCGTAAATTTCTTGACAATCTGTTTTCCTTCGAGGCGCCAGCCGGGTATCGTCTGAAGCTCAGAACGGATCTCGGAATCGGAAAGAAGGTCTGCCATGGTCAGAGCATCGAATGAGTGGTTGGAATCGACAGGGCTTGCGATTCGTGGCGGACAGACGCAGACACTCCCATTGTGAAGCTCAGGAGCAGGGTAGCCAGAAAGAAAATAAGTACGAGCGCGAGGAGGATGAATTGAAGATTGTAGAGCTTCCGGAGCGAGGCGACGGCTTCCATCAAGTGGTCCATGTCCCTGCCGGTCGTCTCGACGATGAGCTTGAAGGAGAAGGAAGCGCTGTTCGTCCAGACGCCGAACGTTGCGGCGAGAAGCGCCTGGAGAAGATACGAGACCCCGAGCAGGGGCTGACGGACGATGGTCAAGGCGCAAAAGCAACCGATGAGCACGCCGAGGAAGATCTGCATAAGTCCCACGAATTTCATCCTGCGCGCGAGAACCGACAGCGTCGCATTTTGCTCTTCCGAGAACTCGTACGCCGGGTATTCCATGGACCTCCCTAGAGCGCCGTCCCCGATTTTCGGGTCAGTTGCTCGTACTCGCTGCGGAGAATAATGTGCCTGGAATCGACGGCACGGTCGATCGCGAGGATTCCGTCGATATGGTCGATCTCGTGCTGAAGCAATTCTGAGAGCGCTCCGCGCGCATCCAGCGTCCGCTTCTCTCCGGCCGCATCCTGATAGCTGACAGTCACCGCGGTATGACGTGCAAGCTTGACGAGAATGTCCGGGAATGAAAAACAATCGTCCCAGAGGCGGAATGTTTCCTTGCTCCGTCGAACGATATTCGGGTTAATGAGCGGACCATGATGCTCGAAGTCCAGGTAGATGACCCGGGACAGGGAGCCGATTTGAGGTGCAGCGATTCCGCGGCCGAACCCGCGCCGTGAACGGAAGTCGGCAAGCGTGTCGGCCAGGTCCCGTATCGTTCCGCGCGATTCATCGGAATCGAATGACTTCACCGGTTTGCATCGGACGCGCAACGCCGGATTTCCCAGGAGGAGAATTTTTCTAACTGCCATCGCGGGTGCTGTTGATGACGTTGAATCTACGAAACGGACGAGCGAAATACAATCACGGATGTCCGGCGAACCCCGCGACGCGGTCGACGCGCCCGAGTTTCTGCCCAAGGAAGCGTTCTCCGACCTCCGTGAAGCGATGCGGAATGTCGCTCACGAAAAATTGGACGTTCGGTTTCATCGTCGAGTCGTTCAGAATTCCCTGTTGGGTCAGAACATCCCGGACGACATCGGCGGTTTCCCTGCCGGAGTCGATAAGAGAGACGCTGTTGTGCAGGACGTCCCCGATCACCTTCGAGAGGAGCGGATAGTGCGTGCAGCCGAGGACGAGCGTGTCGATTTTTTCAAGCGTCAGGGGAAAAAGATATTCCTTGGCGATCAGGCGCGTCGCTTCATGGTCCAGCCATCCTTCTTCGGCGAGAGGAACGAAAAGGGGGCATGGCCGGCTGAAAATCCGGGACGATGGATCCGCCCGGCGGATCGCATTCGCGTATGCCTGGCTCGCGACGGTCCCCACCGTACCGATCACACCGATGCGCCTGGTCTTTGACGTGCGCACCGCCGCCTCAGCGCCCGGGATGATGACGCCCACCACCGGCACGCGTGCGCGTTTCTGGACGACGTCGATCGCAACGGACGAAACCGTGTTGCAGGCGATGACAACGAGCTTGACGTCGTGCGCGAGAAGAACATCGGTATCCTCAAGCGCGTATTCCCGCACCACCTGCGCAGACTTCGGTCCGTATGGGACGCGTGCCGTGTCACCGAAATACACGATGTTCTCGTGCGGGAGTTTCTCCATGAGCGCGCGGACGACCGTAAGCCCTCCGATGCCGG
>DATJYV010000170.1:0-7184 GCA_035499415.1 Bacteroidota bacterium | reverse complement strand
GCGGAGTACGTGCATTTTGGCGACCGGCAATTGATCGCATCCGGCCTTGGGTCGACGATCACCATCGCAACCGATAAGGGGCAATTCGGCGTCCTTGCGGCGAGTGTGGCGCTCATGGCGGGGACGGTTGTTCTCATTAATAGATTTGTTTGGAGGCGGCTCTACCGGCAGGCGGAAGAAAGGTTTAGCTTGAGCAAGTAGAGTATCGGGGCTATCTGTCATTGCGAGCGTTCTTTGCGAAGCAATCTGACACACAGCGTGGATAAGGGAAATCAGATTGCTTCGTCGCGGACAACGCTCCTCGCAATGACACGGGGCCGCGCGAGTCTGCCAACAAATTGTCATTGCGAGCGCCCTTTGCGAAGCAATCTGACACACACTCTGGATAAGGGAAATCAGATTGCTTCGTCGCGGACAGCGCTCCTCGCAATGACAGGGGGCCGTGTGAGTCTGAGAACAAACTGTCATTGCGAGCGCTCTTTGCGAAGCAATCTGATACACTGCGTGGATGAGGGAATCAGATTGCTTCGTCGCGGACAGCGCTCCTCGCAATGACAGGGGGCTTTTTAAAATGGGGGAGAGAATGGAAAAGTTCTACTACGTCTACATCATGACGAACAAGTCAAACGGGGTGCTCTACACAGGCGTCACGGGGGAGTTCGAAGCACGTGTCTGGGATCATAAGAACAGGACACTCAGGGGATTTACAAGTCGATACAACGTCAATAAGCTCGTCTGGTTCGAAGAATTCGAAGATGTGAACGAGGCAATTGCAAGAGAAAAAGAGATTAAAGCAGGCTCTCGAAAAAAGAAAATCTCATTGATCGAATGCAAGAACCCTGAATGGCGAGATTTGTCGGAGGGCTGGTACGATGACGAAGTAATTCAGATTGCTTCGTCCGCGCCAAAGATCGGCGCGTCCTCGCAATGACACGGGGGCCGTGTGAGTCCGCCAACAAATTGTCATTGCGAGCGTCCTTTGCGAAGCAATCTGACACACAGCGTGGATGAGGGAAATCAGATTGCTTCGTCGCAGACTGCGCTCCTCGCAATGACACGGGGCCGCGCGACCCTGCCAACAAATTGTCATTGCGAGCGCTCTTTGCGAAGCAATCTGACACAAAGCGTGGATGAGGGGAATCAGATTGCTTCGTCGCAGACAGCGCTCCTCGCAATGACAGGGGGGCTGTGTGAGTCTGAGAACAAATTGTCATTGCGAGCGTTCTTTGCGAAGCAATCTGACATATCAAACAAGATGACCTTATGACCCAACCTGCAATGATCGATTCAACGGACGCGAAACCGACGGCGGTTGTCCCGATCGCCGAACTGAAAAATGTCACCAAGCAGTTCGAACTTCCGAACGGCTCGGAGCTCTCCGTCCTTGAGGGGATTTCATTCAGCGTCCAGCAGAATGAAGTCGTGGCGCTCCTTGGCCCTTCCGGCAGCGGAAAATCGACGATGATGCGAATTCTCACGGGACTGATCCCGCCGAGTTCGGGAGAAGTACTCGCGTACGGACAGCCGCTGCACGGAATCCATCCCCGCGCTTCGATGGTCTTTCAGAACTTTGCCCTCTATCCCTGGCTGACCGTCAATCAAAACATCGCCATGGGATTGGAATGGATGAAGCTTCCGGAGAGCGATGTCCGGGAACGGGTCAAACGGTCGGTCGATAAGGTGGGGCTGGAAGGATTCGAAGACGCTTTTCCGCGCGAGCTTTCGGGAGGGATGAAACAGCGCGTCGGCATCGCCCGTGCGCTCGTCGTGGAGCCGGAGCTCCTTTGCATGGACGAACCGTTCAGCGCCCTCGACGTCCTGACGGCCGAAAACCTCCGCGCGGAGGTGCTGGACCTGTGGACGGACAAGAAAGTGGAAGTGAAAAGCGTTCTCTTTGTCACGCACGACATTCGGGAAGCGATTACCATGGCGACGCGCATCATCGTGCTCGCTTCGAATCCCGGAACGATTCGGGTGGCTATTCCCAACGACCTCCCGTATCCCCGGAACCCCCGTTCGTCCGTATTTCTCACCCTCATCGACCGGATCCACGACATCGTGTCGAACGCCATCATCCCCGACGAACCAACGGCACAGATCCTCCATCCTTCCCGCATCGAAGCTCTTCCGCTCGTCTCCCCGACTTCCATCATCGGTCTGCTTGAGACCCTGGATTCGAACAAGGGGACGATGGATGTCTTCGACCTCGCGTCGAAGATCGGCGAAGAATTCGGCTCTGCGATCGCGGTCGTCAAGGGGGCGGAGCTGCTCGATTTCGTCGACACGCCGCGCCATGATGTCGTCTTTACCGAGACCGGCCGGAAGTTCCTCGCCGCAGACGTCAACGGACGGAAGGCGCTCTTCCGTCAGCAGATGTTGTCGCTGCGCCTCTTCGGAGTCGTCACCAACATGCTGAGGACACAGGAAGAGCGTCAGCTGCCGGAAGAAGTCCTCATCGAACAGCTGGCGATTCTCTTCCCGCACGAAAACCCGGGAAGGTTGTTCAGGACGATCGTCGCATGGGGTCGTTATGGTGAGCTCTTCCGCTACAAATCGCGCGAGAAAGCGCTGTTCTTGCAGGCATCAGAGGAGCCGGTTCAGCCGACGTGAGACGAGAAGGCAGAAGTCAGATCAGTTTCGAGTTTCGAGCTTCGAGTTTCGAGTTACGAGTTACGAGTTACGAGTTTTGAGTTATCAGAGCTGACCGCTGCTCTTACATCACCACCTTCGGATACATGTAGGCGCTCAGGCAGGATATTGCGGCTGCCGTTACGACGAGGATCGCCGTGTCGGTCGGCAGCTGGACGAGCGAACCGCTGACGAGAAGTTCCCGCAACGCATCGACCATGTAGCTCAGGGGATTGAGGTACGCCACCGTCTGGAGCCAGGCGGGCATGATGGAGATGGGATAGATGGCGCTCGAGGCGAAGAAGAGCGGAAGCGTGATGACCTGGCCGATGCCCATGAACCGCTCGCGCGTCTTGACGATCGACGCGATGACCATCGACAGCCCGGTAAAGATGGCGGCCCCGAGCAGGACAATGACCACCACCCAGAGTGCCGAGAGAGGCGTGAGAATGAGCGGAACGCCGAGCACGAGCGCAAACAGAAAAACGATCACCGCCTGGCACAGCCCGCGGATTCCGGCGGAGGCCATTTTTCCCCAGACAAGGGCGAGACGCGGCGTCGGCGTCACCAGGAGTTTCTGCAACAATCCCATATCCCGTTCCCAGATGATGTTCAATCCGTAGAAGATGGCGATGAAGACGACGGATTGCGTCAGGATGCCCGGGGTGATGAATTGCATGTACGAATAATCTCCGGTGGGAATCGCACGCACTTTGCTGAGCGCTTCGCCGAAGATCCCGAGCCAGAGGATCGGCTGGATTGCGCGCGTGATGAGCTCGGTCGGGTCGTGGAGCAGCTTGCGCACCTCGGACATCCCGAGAATCCACGACTTGCGGCAAACCTGAATCGCGTAGTTCATCCACCCTCCTCCATTCTTATCCTAATCTCTTCTCAACCTGGCGCATACGTCTCGCCTCGCGGTAACTTCCCCCCTCCTCGATGTTCGTCCCGGTCAGCTCGATGAATGCCTCTTCGAGACTCCCATCCGGCCTTCCCGCCGCCGATTTGATTTCATCCGACGTTCCGATCGTTGCGATCTTCCCCTGGTTCATGATGGCGATCCGCTCGCTCATGGCGTCGGCTTCCTCCATTTGATGCGTCGAAAAGAAGATCGTGGTACCCGACGTCTTGCGAAGCTCGAGGATGTGCTTCCAGACATTCTGGCGCCCGACAGGGTCCAGTCCGGACGTGGGCTCGTCGAGAAAGAGTACCTTGGGACGATGGACGATCGCCTGTCCGATTTCGAGCTTCCGGATCATCCCGCCGGAAAAGGTCCGGACGAGGGCATCGTGCTGGTTTTCCAATTCGAGGAAGGAGAGAATCTCCTTCGCGCGGTCGATCCCCTCGCGTTTCGGAATGTCGTAGAGCCGGGCCATCAGCAGGAGGTTTTCCAGGGCCGTCAAGGTCCCGTCCACCGAAATGAGTTGGGGTACATAACCGATGCGCCGCCGCACCTCGGCAGACTTTCGGACGATATCAAGTCCGTCGATCGATGCGGTTCCGCCTGTCGGCTGCGTGAGGGTGATGAGCATCCGGATCGTCGTGCTCTTCCCTGCTCCGTTCGGCCCCAGGAAGGCGAACGCCTCGCCGTGCTTCACCCCGAACGAAATTCCGTCCACGGCTTTGACGTCGCCGAAATGTTTCCTCAGATTTTCAACGCGGATCAGGTCCTGGTCATCCATGGTTCATTCCATTCCCCGAAGGATCTCATCGGTCGAACGTATTCGTCCCATCCGCGTGAAGGACGATTTCAACGCGTGCGCATGGTCCTCGTTTGAGCGGGATGCGCAGGCGTCTTCCGCAAAGATTTGCTGGTAGCCGTACTCAAACGCGAACCTCGCAGTGCTTTCCACGCCGGCATTCGTCGAGATGCCGCACAGCACAATCGTTTCGATTTTTCTCCTGCGAAGCTGCAAATCAAGATCGGTCCCGTAAAACGCTCCCCACTGTCGTTTGGTGATGATGATATCGCCCGGTTGCGGTCCGAGTTCCGGAACGATGTCCGACCAGTCGGCGTTGCGCGGAAAATTCATCGGCGGACCGTCGATGATCGGCTGGAGGCCGTCTTTTCCGTCGGGGGAACGCATCACGCGAACGAGGAACACGGGCATCTGGTGGGCCCGAAATGCTTTTGCGAGCTTTGCGGCATTGGCAACGACGGCCGAGGCAGGTCGCGGCTCGGTCTCCATGCCGACGATGCCTTTCTGCAGGTCGATGACGACCAGAGCCGTGGAGGAGGCATTGAAGAGCGGGGATTGGGCCATTTGGTAATCGGATGATTTGGTGATTGGGTGACTGAGTGGTGAAAGATGGCCAGCAATTTGATAAACGGTTGAACGAGAGACAAGTTTCTCAGATCGTGGAAGGATGGTGCGCAATAATCTCTTCGCGGATTTGACAAAGTCCAACTCCTCACTTCACCTCAACCTTTACCTCAACCTTGATCCTCGCTCCTCGGACGCGCACTTGCATCTCATCCCGCATTCGCGTAGGTTTGTGTAGCGTAATCGCAGAAACAGGGAGCTTCGACGGGGAACTGCGATTCGGATATTCTTCCCTTCTTATTCTCGCCGAGGCCACCGCATGCGGGACGCAGAATCCAAATGCGCATCCGGCTCATCGTCGTTTTCCGATTTTGAATCTTGCGCATTGGTTGTAAGCTGCGGAGGGTCGTGACGCTTCTGATCCATCAGCGACGGGCGTCCCGGCGGCAACGCAGAGTCGAGCGGACTTTTGACATCGAGCTCCGGACGCTGAAAGACGTGCGTGTAGATCATTGTCGTCCGCACATCCTTGTGCCCGAGGAGTTGCTGGACGAGGCGGATGCTGTATCCATTCTCGAGCATATGAGTCGCGAACGAATGGCGGAACATGTGAGGATGACCCCGTTTGGGAATTCCCGTTCGTTTTACGGCTTCCTTGACGGCTTGCTGGATGGCCGACTCGGGAAAGTGATGCCGGCCGATTCGTGCGGAGCGCGGGTCGTTGGACCGTTCGAGTGCCGGGAACACATATTGCCAGGGCCACTCGAAGGCCGCTTTGGGACTTTTGAGTTTGAATGCGTGAGGCAGGTGGACTTCGCCGAAGCCCGCCCTGATATCGCGGTCGTGCAGTTCTTTGACGAGTGCGAGGTGTTTTGAGAGGGGTTCTTTGAGACTTTGAGGGAGGATGGTGTAGCGGTCCTTGTCCCCTTTGCCGCTCCGGATGAAAATCTGGTTGCGGTCGAAGTCGATATCCTGGACGCGGAGGCGGAGACATTCGAGAAGACGCATCCCGGACCCATAGAGCAGAGCGGAGACAAGTTTATTAGTTCCATCCGACGCCTGGAGGATGGAGACGATTTCCTGGCGGGAGTAGACTTGCGGAAGGCGTTTGGGTCGTTTGGCGAGGTCGACGGGATGGACGGATCCGAGGTCTTTCTGCAGGACACTTTTATAGAGAAAGAGGATGGAATGGAGCGCGAGATTTTGGGTGGAGGCGGAGACTTCGTTGTCGATAGCGAGATGGGATAGATATGCGCGAATTTCCGGCTCGCCCATTGTAGCCGGGTGGCGTTTTTGGTGGAAGAGGATGAATTTTTTGATCCAGTAGATATAGGCCTCTTCTGTTCTGATGCTCAGATGTTGCAGGCGAATAGATTCGCGGACTTCGTCGAGAAGTTTTTTGGCAGGCATAGTTCCCCCTTTGATAGTGATAAGATTGGATAGCAGCAATACCGGCTGGCCCCCTGGGTAGGCGGCTTAAAGAAAGAAGATTAGGGCGAAAAAGCAACCCGAGCCAGACTAACATTCAGGTTCGAACATTAGTGGACGTTCTTATATCTAATCAGTAGTTAGCTGGCTTTTCAGTACGCACCAGGCTAAAACGCTGGGCGGGTTGTAAAGCGTGGTTAAGGAATAACGGTTGCGATGCAGTCACAGGTTCAGCCATTAAGAACAGATACGCCAGCTAACAGGTCGTTAAAGCCGACTGAACTAGACGAGCGTGAAATTCACGGCGGGAGCAGGTCCTGGCTGTCGGTTAGTGGGAGATTTAAAGTTTCTACCGCAGCGGCTTAACTCCCACCGTTAGGGCGCTTCGAAGGAGCCTTCAAATGAAGACACTGAAATTTGTGTTCATTCTTGCCCCGAGTGTTGCGTGTGCTCAAGTGTATTTTCCCCTTCATGTGGGCGATTGGTGGAGTTACGGGGACTTTAGCTACGTCTGTGAGGGAGGTGGTACGATCTATAGAATTGTTGGGACCAATGTTTTCAAAGGTCTTACCTACTTCAGATTCCTAGGTGCAAGTCCTTTCTCGGGCCCATTTGCCCGGGCAGACTCAATGCGCGTGTTTACGTATGATACTACAATGCAGACCGAGTACACAGTTTTTGACTTCTCCGCCCGGGCAGGGGATACCGTTAGCGTACGGAACAGCGGTAGCCTCATCACAATAGCGCTTGGATCCTTGAGATTTCAGACATACGATTCTGTGAGTCAACATGGTTTCATCTATGAAGTCAGGGATAGTCTTGGAGTTGTTTCGATGACGCCGAACTGGGTTCCTTGCGAATCGG
>DATJYV010000169.1:0-17333 GCA_035499415.1 Bacteroidota bacterium | reverse complement strand
TATATTTTCTGCCCCCAACTTCTTATTCCCCTCAAGATTTGACGATAACGTACTAAAGGTTCCTTGCGGATGGATTGGATTGGTTGCAGGCTATTGGCTATCCTAACCAAGATCGATGATCGAAACTCCAAGCCCTCTTGTCGAGGGCTTTTTCATTTCCATTCCTCCCTTCAAACTGAATCTCTACCCGACAAGGCATATTCTTGCCTTTATTCGCTGTTTTACTTATCATTTTCCTTCCTTCGGCACGTCTTGTCATTTTACATTTGAGGAAATCCATGGCTGCGAGTCGTCGCAATCAGGTTCAAAGCACGATCACGTCTGTGCTCCAGGAGGTACGCCTCTTCAAACCCCGTCCTCAATTCTCCCGGGAGGCGCATATCAAGTCGTTTGCGGAGTACAAATCGATCTATCGACGCTCCATGCGGGATCCGGAAAAATTCTGGGGAAGCATTGCCGAAGAACTGGACTGGTTCAAGCGTTGGACGCGCGTGCTTGTCTGGAAGTCGCCGTTCGCCAAGTGGTTCGTCGGCGGAAAGATCAACGTCTCGTACAACTGTCTTGACAGGCATCTTTCGACGTGGCGCAAGAACAAAGCGGCGATCGTGTGGGAGGGCGAACCCGGCGAGACGCGAATCCTGACCTATCAGGAGCTCCACCGGCAGGTCTGCAAGTTCGCCAACGTACTGAAGCAGCTCGGGATCGTGAAAGGGGATTGCGTGGCCATATACATGCCGCTCGTTCCGGAGCTTGCCATCGCCATGCTGGCATGCGCTCGGATCGGGGCGATTCATTCGATCATATTCGGCGGGTTCAGTTCTCAAGCACTCGTCGACCGTATCACCGATGCCCAGGCGAAGCTCGTCGTCACTGCGGACGGGGGTTTCCGGCGTGGGAATGTCGTGCCGTTGAAAAAAAACGTCGACGAAGCTCTCCCGCATACTCCATCGGTCAAAAGCGTTGTGGTGCTGAAGCGCACGGGGAGCGAGATCCGTCTCGAGCCCGGGAGGGATCACTTGTGGGATGGGTTGATGGAGACGGCGAGCGAAATCTGCGAGCCGGAAAAGCTCGACTCCGAGCACCCGCTGTTCATTCTGTACACAAGCGGCAGTACGGGCAAGCCGAAAGGAGTTTTGCACTCGACTGCCGGATACCTTGTCGGCGTTTATATCACCTCGCGTTGGGTCTTCGACCTCAAGGATACAGATACCTACTGGTGCACGGCGGACATCGGCTGGGTCACGGGTCACTCGTACGTGGTGTACGGCCCTTTGGCAAACGGAGCAACGTCGTTAATGTATGAGGGGGCTCCCAACTGGCCGGAACCCGACCGGTTCTGGAGCATCATCAGCCGTCACCGGGTGAACGTGTTTTACACTGCGCCGACGGCCATCCGGGCATTCATCAAGTGGGGGGAACAGTGGCCGCTCAAGCACGACCTGAGCTCGCTCCGGCTCCTGGGCACCGTCGGCGAGCCGATCAATCCGGAGGCGTGGATGTGGTATCATCGAATCATCGGCAAGGAGCGATGCCCCATTGTCGACACCTGGTGGCAAACAGAAACCGGTGCCATCATGATCACGCCGCTTCCGGGAGCCACGCCGACCAGGCCCGGGACGGCGACGCTCCCGTTTCCGGGAATCGATGTGGACGTTGTCACGAGAGAGGGAAAATCGGTCGGCAGGAATGAAGGGGGATACCTTGTAGTGAAAAGGCCCTGGCCGTCGATGTTGCGCACGATCTACGGCGACCCGGAACGTTTCAAGCGCCAGTACTGGGCTGAAATCAAGGGATGCTATTTTACGGGAGACGGCGCCCGGAAGGACGAACATGGCTACTTCTGGATTATGGGCAGGGTCGATGATGTGATCAACGTTGCGGGCCACCGCCTGGGAACCGCGGAGGTTGAGAGCGCGCTCGTGAGCCACGATGCCGTGGCAGAGGCCGCCGTGGTGGGGAAGCCGGATGAGCTGAAAGGAGCCTCGATCTGTGCGTTTGTGACGCTGGAAGGGGGCAGCGCGCCGAGCGCGGCGCTCAAGGAGGAACTCCGCCAGCACGTCGTAAAGGAAATCGGGGCGCTTGCCCGCCCGGATGAAATTCGGTTTACCGATGCGCTTCCAAAAACGCGGAGCGGAAAAATCATGCGACGGCTGCTTCGAGAGATCGCCTCGACGGGGGCAGTGTCGGGAGACACGACGACGCTTGAGGATTTTTCGGTCCTGGAGAAACTGCGGGCGGGCGAAGAAGAATAGCAGACTCTCAATCGCTCCCCATTGAACCCCCACCACAGGCACATCGTGAAAAAGAAAATCTACACCACCTCATTTTCTTCGAAAGTCGGCACGATTCACGTCGCTTCGACGCGCAAAGGGGTCTGCCGCATCTGCATTCCCGGAGAGACGCGCAAGGAATTTCTTGCGTGGCTCGCCCACCACGGAGAAGGAGCGGAAATCGTGGAATCATCAACCAGGAACCGGCGCATCGCGGACGAACTCAATCGGTACTTCGACCGGCGTCTGGTGAAGTTCCATAGCCGGATCGACCCGATCGGGACTCCGTTTCAACGGCGCGTCTGGTCCGAACTTCGAAAAGTTCCCTATGGCACAACGATCTCGTACAAAGACCTTGCCAACAGGGTGGGGACCGAAGGCGCCTATCAGGCCGTCGGCCGCGCCAACGGCGCCAATCCTCTTCCGATCGTCATTCCCTGTCATCGCGTTCTCGGCATCGACGACCGGCTGCGGGGCTATGCGGCAGGAATCAAAACGAAAGAGTTCCTGTTGAGACTCGAAGGGGCGATTATGCTCTGACCGCAGCATTCGTGTCAAGAAGAAAATAAACTTCATCCTTCCCCCGACTTTTTTTATCTTGCCGCGCTTTCGATAATTTCTTAACATGCAGTGATGTTGATGACCGGAACTGACGATCATTCCGGTTAGTACACCCGCTCTTCTCCAGAGCGGACCCCCGATTGGCGCATTCAACTCTTTCTTCATTTCAACCGCCGTATGACATTTATCGACGACCTGAATCCGGTTCAGCGCGAAGCTGTCCAGGCCGCGAACGGTCCGGTGATGATCATTGCAGGGGCGGGGAGCGGCAAGACGCGCGTCCTGACGTATCGGATCGCATACCTCATCGGGTGCGGCGCACCGGCGTCGCAGATTCTGGCGCTCACCTTCACCAACAAAGCCGCATCCGAGATGAAGAAGCGAATCGTTGACCTGGTTGGCGCGTCGGCCTCCGCGGTCTGGATGGGGACCTTCCATTCCATGTTTGCCCGCATCCTTCGCAAAGAATCCCGGCATCTCGGATACTCCCAGGCGTTCAGTATCTACGACTCCGACGATTCGTTGAGCGTCATCAAAAAGTCGCTCGAACGGTTGAACCTCTCCCCTCAACAACTGAATCCGCAGGCAGTCCGCTCCCGAATCAGCGCCGCGAAAAATAAGCTCGTTTCCCCGGGGGAACTGCTCAACCAGGCGAGAGATTATTTCGAGGAGAAGACATCCGCGGTCTACGAGCAGTACCAGAAAATTCTGGCCGAAAGCAACGCCATGGATTTCGACGACTTGCTCGTCAAACCGGTGGAGCTTTTCACGCGCCAGCCCGCGTTGCTCGAACGCTACCAGCGGCGATTCAAGTTCATCCTCATCGACGAGTTTCAGGATACGAACCGCGCCCAGTACGAAGTCACAAAGCTCCTCGGGGCGGGGCATCGCAATATCTGCGTCGTCGGGGATGACGCCCAGAGCATCTATTCCTTCCGCGGCGCGGACATACGGAATATCCTCGATTTCGGGAAGGATTATCCCGAATGCGCGACTTTTCGTCTGGAACAGAACTACCGGTCGACGAAGAATATTCTCTCGGCGGCGGACCGGCTCATCCGGTACAACACCGAACAACTGCCGAAGAACCTCTGGACCGAGAACGCCCCGGGTGAGCCGGTCACACTGTTCCGCTGCGCCGATGACCAGGAGGAGGGGCAGCAGGTGCTCCATGCCCTGCAGGACGAAGGGGCGCGCCGGAAGCTCGACCTCAAGGATTTTGCCGTCCTCTACCGGACAAACGCGCAATCCCGAAGCCTCGAAGATGTCCTCAGGCGGGCCGGAATTCCCTATGTCATCGTTGGCGGCATTCGATTCTACGAGAGGAGGGAAATCAAAGACCTGCTTGCCTATCTGCGACTGCTGGTGAATCCTCGCGACGATGCGAGTCTGTTGCGAATCGTCAATTATCCGGTCCGCGGGATTGGCGAAACGACGATCGAACATCTCGAGCGTTTTGCCTCCAAATTTTCGCTCCCCCTCAGTGAGGCAGTGCTCCGGGCAAAGGATGTACCGGATATCACCGACCGCGCACGCTCCGCTCTCCTTCGGTTCGGCTCATTCCTTTCGAAGTACAATAATCTTCGCGAGCGAATGTCGATGAGCGAGCTGGCCCGCTCTCTCGTAGACGAGTTGGGTGTCCTCACTGCCTTCAAGGACGAGCGCACCGCGGAATCCATGGCGCGCTGGGAAAACGTTCAAGAGCTGCTCTCCGCAATCTCGGAATTCAGCGAACAACGACCCGAATCATCGTTGGAGGATTTTCTGCAGGAAGTGTCTCTCGTCTCTGACATCGACACATGGGAGGGTACGCAGAACGCTGTGACGTTGATGACGCTGCACGCCTCCAAGGGGCTGGAGTTCCCCGTGGTGTTCATCACGGGACTGGAGGAGGGTCTTCTGCCGTTCTATTCCTCGGAGCTCGACAAGGCGGACTTGGACGAGGAACGTCGGCTCTTCTACGTTGGAATCACGCGAGCGCAACAAAAGTTGTACCTTCTTGAATCGCGCCTGCGCTATCGATTCGGAGACCTGACGTATCCGAGCGAATCGCGATTCGTCTCGGAAATTGGAGTCGACAATCTTGAAGTTCACACATCACGAACGAATCGGTACGTGCACGACGACACGACGCCGGCGAAAAAGAACGGAATCAGAGGTGGAGAAGAAAAACTGTCTCCTGGACGGAAGGATGATTTTTATGCTGATGAAAGTCCGGATTACGAGTCCGAATCACAGGAATCGTTCGAGATGCGGCGCGGAACCGTCGTATGGCATGAACAATTCGGGAAGGGGACCGTGGTTTCGGTCGGGGGTCGGGGAGATTTGAAAAAAGCGGCGGTCGATTTTGAAAACTACGGTTTAAAGCACCTCGTCCTCAAGTACGCGCGTCTTCGTCCGGGTTAGAACCTGCGTCCGGATCCTTCCATTGCTTCGAACTGACGATAACGATACTCTCCCAGTAGTCCGGATGAATGTAGTGCGTGATGAGTGTGTTGAATTCCGGGACGACCGTCGGGGGCAGGATAATATAGAGCAACGCCTGCCGGCCTGACTGGCGGTGGCGTTGGTCGAGAAAAACATTGTACTGAGTCAGGGCATGCTCGGACTCCAGGTCCCTTTCGCCAGTTTTCGCTTCCCCGATGATATAGCGTCCTTCCGTCGCATCGTAGGCGTACACGTCGGGTGATTTGTCCTCCTGGTCTCCGTAGCCGTCGTTCCGCAACTCCAGCGGAGGATGATAACCCGGTACTCCATCGGCTCCGCTCACCGTGAACCCCTTCGCTTGAAAGAGCTCGACTAGCTCCGCGACAAGAAGTTGGTGCTGCTTCTCGTCTTTGTCGGTTCGTGCCGTCATCATCATCGAAATTCATTGGGCATGCACGCCCGATCCAACAACCACTTTTTCGTAGTATCGCTCGTACTGCGTCACAATGCGGGATGACTCGAATTCCGTCGCCCGCTTCCGTGCGGCTTCGGCAAAATGCCGGTGCTTCGCGGGATTGCTCAGAAGCTCCACCGAATAGCGGGCCATGCGGTCGATGTCCCCGATTTCCGCAATGTACCCCGTCTGGCCGTGAATCTGGAGCTCGGGAAGACCGCCGACGCTCGAGGAAATCACCGGGACCTCGCACGCCATCGCTTCGAGCGCGGCCAGCCCGAAGCTCTCCGACTGGCTCGGCATCAAAAACAGGTCGGCCGAAGCAAGGACCGGAACGATGTCGACCTGCTTCCCAAGGAATTTCACGTTTTGCTGTATGCCGAGTTCGCGGCACAGGAGCTCGGCCTGTGAGCGGTCCGGGCCGTCACCGATGAGTATCAACTTGCTGGGGATTTTCTTTTGGACCTCGTTGAAGATCTGAATGACATCGGGTACGCGTTTCACCGACCGGAAGTTGGATGTGTGGACGAGGATTTTGAGCCCTGCCTCCGCGTACGAGGGACGAACATCTTTAGAGGTCGTTCGATTGTATTTTGCGATGTCGACGAAATTCGGAATAACCTCGATTTCGCGGGTAATTCCGAAGTTTGTCACCGTTTTTTCCCTCAGAAAACGCGAAACTGCTGTGATTCCATCGCTTTGTTCCATGCTGAATTTAATGACCGGCAGAAAGCTCGGCTCGAGGCCCACCAACGTAATGTCCGTTCCGTGGAGCGTGGTGATGATCTTCATGTCGGACGGCGAGAGCATCTGTTTCGCGAGATAGGCGCTTGCGGCGTGGGGGATAGCGTAATGGCAGTGGAAAAGGTCCAGATGCTCGTAGCGTGCGACTTCAACCATCTTGCTCGCGAGCGCGAGCGTGTACAGAGGAAAATCGAACAGGGGGTAATTCGTCATCTCGACTTCGTGGAAGAAGATGTTGTCGAAATACGATTCGAGCCGCTGGGGTATGGCGTAACTGATAAAGTGGACGGAATGACCGCGCTGAGCGAGGGCCTTTCCCAGCTCCGTCGCGACCACCCCGCTCCCGCCGTACGTCGGGTAACACGTTATGCCGATTCTCATCGATGGCCTCGTGCACGAAAGGTACGCCGAAAGTGGCCAACAAACAAGGTTGCCGGTTTTTCCAAAGGATCAATAATCGCGGCGGTAAAAGTACCAGGCCGAAAGGAGGTATATGAGGGTTGCCGACGCGAGAGAATAGACGTACGGCATCCAATTCATCGTCTGCGGCTCCATGGGATTGGCGATGGCCGAGTGGCCGACGAATCGCGTCGCGTTCGTCAGCATGGCCGAAAGCTGTGGCGTGAGGTAGTAGAGTGCATCGAGAATACGGTGGTAGACTGCGTTATCCCAGAGAAGGTTAAGGCCCCGGGTTCGGGATTCCAGGCCCCAGGAGAACACGTAGAAGATAAATCCGAACATCGTGACGAGTCCCGTGTTGCGCATCAAGAGGCCGGCGGCGAACAACAGGACCACGAGACACGCGAATGAGTACGAGATGAGAAGAGAGGAGGCGAGGAATTTCCAATGCCACACGCCAAACTTCAGGCCGACGACGGCCCAGACTCCCGCCATGAAATAGACAATGTTCGCGGCAATCCCGGCGGTGGCCCCGAACGACCGGAAAAGGAGAAGCTCCCAGCGCGTGATGGGTTTGCTCAGAAATAATTCCGCCGACCCCTTCTCGAGGATTTCCGGCATGAAACCGGCAACGCCGAAGACGCCGAACATCATGATCCAAAACGATGACTGACTTTCGAGAAACGCGAGGAGCATTTGCACGACGTCGAAGTCCTTCGGCACCTTCGTCAAGATGGGGTTGCCGAAGAATGTCAGCTGGTCGGGATTTTGGGGGACATGGCCGATCCCGAGAAGCAGGACGAGAATGATTGCGTTCCCGAGCAGGAAATATGTCAGAAGAGTGCCGCGGCGGATCGCCTCCCCGAAGGTAAACCGGAATATTCCCCAGCGCTTCATCACGGCTGCTTGCCGATCAATTGCATGAAGGATTCCTCGAGGGACAACTTTTGCTCGCGAATCCCCCCAATGGAAAAGCCGTTCGTCCGGAGAAGGTCGACGACGGAATCGAGTTCGGACCTGGCGTGGAGTCCGACGGTCAGAGTTTTGTTGCTGATCATTGCTGTTTCGACGGTTCGGCGGATCCTGTCCATCAATTCGGCGGAAATTCCTCCTTCGAGGTCGATCTCATAGATAAGCGCGCCGGCGGTCAAATCAGGTATGGATCCCGTCCGGATGATCCTTCCTTTGTTCAGAATGGCCACGCGGTCGCTGATGCGCTCCACTTCCGAAAGGAGGTGGGAATTGAGAAAGATCGTCTTCCCCTGACTTTTGAGGTTGACGAGCAAATCCCGGATCTCTTTCCTGCCGACAGGATCAACACCGTCAGTCGGTTCGTCGAGGAACAGAACATTCGGCTCGTTGAGGAGGGCCTGAGCGAGGCCGAGACGCTGGAGCATGCCCTTGGAGTATTTGCGGATTTTCATCTTCTTCCATTCATCCAACCCAACCAAACCAAGAAGTTGATTTGCCCGATCCCTCAGCATCGATGCCGGCAGGCCGTTCAATCTTCCAAAAAAAATCAGCGTCTCCAGTCCATTCAGAAAATTCGGATATCGATGGTTCTCCGGGAGGTAACCGCTTTTGGCTCGGGCGTCGACGGAGGAGCAGGGGACACCGTTGATCCGCGCGGCACCCGCTGATGGGCGGACGACGGAAAGAAGGATCTTGACGAGCGTGGTTTTCCCCGCGCCATTGGGCCCGAGGAGGCTGAAGATCGTCCCCGCTTCAACCTGGAAGGATATATCGACCAAGGCCTCGAGGCGAGCCCGCCGCCAGAACCCCGAAACGTAAGTCTTCGAGACCCCCTCAATTTCTATCGGATGCATCGATTTAAAAGTAGACAAATTTGATACGGGTTGAAATGATGCTTAGGAATCATTCTCAATATTCTTCTTGCCTGTTTTCCCGGTTTTTCTTAAATTTTGTGTGGAGATCGGTCTGGTAAAACCGCTCCATTTTTTTCGGACGAATATCGGACTGCAAAAGTCGGATTTATGTTTCAGCTATCGAAAAAGGTCGAGTACGGGTTGATCGCCCTCCGCCACATGGCGATGAAGGGGCCCGGACCGGTCCACACGGCCAAGGAACTGGCTCAGGAGTACGACATTCCCTACGAGCTGCTCGCAAAAGTGTTGCAGCGCCTCGCGAAAGCCGGCATCCTGCGTTCGATGCAAGGTGTGAAAGGCGGTTACCAGCTGGCTCGCAAGGCAGGCGACTTGTCCGTATCGCAAGTTATCCGGATCATCGAAGAAGAGCGGCCGATGATCGCAGAATGCTACGTGGACGGTGCGGACAGTTGTTCCATCTTCGATGTCTGCACGATCCGCAAGCCGCTCGGCAAAGTCCAGCGAAACCTCAATGTCTTGTTCGACCGCATGACGATCCAGGAAATCATCTGAAGCTCGAAGGAGTGACCATGGCACAGCACACGAAAGAATTGAAAATCTTCGCCGATACGCAAAAAGAATTTCTCAGGTTTCTCAAATCGAAATTCAAAATCATCCACCTCTCGAATATTTTCTTCCGAGATATCCATTATGGAGTGATGTCCTACCTCAAACTGCAAAACATGAAATTGAGCTATCTCGAATCGGAGCGCGTCTCGCGGGGTGTGGTGGAGATGTTTGAGGAGGCAGGCATCTTCAAGCGAATCGACGATCGTACGTGGTTGGTGAATTATCCGGAGTTCAAGCTTCCCCCCGCGAAGCCGGCTGTCGCAGCCAGACCGGCCCCGAAGCCGGCGGCTTCTCCCGTTCCGGCTCATGCGGCCGCTCCGGCCGCACGTCCTGCGACACCCCAGGCGGGTGCGGCGGTCGCCGAAGCACCGAAGAACCAACCGTAGCGGAAATTTGTTGATATGTTGACGCGAGTGGGAAAACCAGAGAAGCAGAGCGCATGAGCACGGAAACGAATACGATCGAAGAACTCGCCAACCGCGAGTACAAGTGGGGATTCATCACCGACATCGAAGCCGACCAGGCGCCGAAGGGCCTCAATGAGGAGATCATCCGCTTTATCTCCCACAAGAAGCAGGAACCGGCATGGCTTCTCGAGTGGCGCCTCAAAGCATACCGGCACTGGCTCGGGATGAAAGAGCCCCGCTGGGCAAACATCACGTACAGCAAGATCGATTACCAGGATATCGTCTACTATTCGGCGCCGAAGCAGAAGAAGACTCTGAAGAGTCTCGACGAGGTAGACCCGGAGCTTTTGAAAACGTACGAGAAGCTCGGCATATCTCTGCGTGAGCAGGAACGGCTGTCGGGTGTCGCTGTGGACGCAGTGTTCGACAGCGTTTCGGTTGCGACGACATTCAAGGATAAGCTCAAGGAACTCGGAATCATCTTTTGTTCCTTCTCCGAAGCCGTGCACGAGCATCCGAACCTTGTGCGGCAGCACCTTGGCTCGGTCGTTCCGTACAACGATAATTTCTTTGCCGCGCTCAATTCGGCGGTCTTTAGCGACGGTTCGTTCTGCTACATCCCGAAGAATGTCCGTTGTCCGATGGAGCTGTCGACATATTTTCGCATCAACGCCGCGGACACGGGACAGTTCGAGCGGACACTCATCGTGGCCGAAGAAGGGGCGTATGTCAGTTACCTGGAGGGATGCACGGCCCCCATGCGCGACACGAATCAGCTTCACGCGGCCGTCGTGGAGCTCTCGGCAGTCGGTGCGCGTTCGCAGATCAAGTACTCGACAGTCCAAAACTGGTATCCCGGAGACAGGGAAGGAAGGGGCGGCATCTACAATTTTGTCACCAAGCGCGGCAAGTGCGCCGGCCGGGATTCCAGGATCTCGTGGACGCAGGTGGAGACCGGCTCGGCAATTACCTGGAAGTATCCCAGCGTCATTCTCCAGGGAGAAAATTCGGTGGGCGAATTTTATTCGGTTGCGGTCGTGAACAATCATCAACAGGCCGATACCGGGACGAAGATGACACATCTCGGAAAGAACACGCGGAGCACCATCGTCTCGAAAGGGATCTCAGCGGGATTCGGCAACAACTCGTATCGCGGGAGGGTGGACATCAAGAAGGGGGCGACGAATGCGCGTAACTTTTCGCAGTGCGATTCGCTTCTCCTGGGTGACAAATGCGGGGCTCATACGTTTCCGTATCTGGAAGTAAGGAATACGAGCGCAAAGGTGGAGCACGAGGCCTCGACGTCGAAGATCGGTGAAGACCAGATCTTCTACTGTAAACAGCGGGGACTCTCCGCGGAGGATGCGGTCAACCTTATTGTGAACGGATTCTGCAAAGAGGTTTTTCGCGAGCTTCCAATGGAGTTTGCCGTGGAAGCCCAAAAGTTACTCGGTATCAGTCTCGAAGGAAGCGTCGGTTAATCCGTGAGTTCAATGAGAGAGGCGAAGAAGGAATGATGCTCGAAATAAAAAACCTCCACGCCGCCATTGGCGGAAATGAAATTCTGAAAGGGGTCGATTTGGCCGTCGATGCCGGAGAGGTTCACGCAATCATGGGGCCGAACGGCTCCGGAAAAAGCACCCTCGCGCAGGTCCTTGCCGGACGGGAAGGATACGAAGTAACGGGCGGAAGCGTTCGCTATGAGGGCAAAGACCTGTTCGACCTGGATCCCGAAGAACGCGCACGCGAAGGGCTCTTCCTTGCATTTCAGTATCCCGTTGAAATTCCCGGAGTCAGCAATACGTATTTTCTCAAGGCGGCTTTGAACGCCGTCAGAAAGCACCGGAGCCTGGAGGAGCTGGATGCTGTGGAGTTTCTCCAACTCGTGCGGCAGAAGATGAAGTTGGTGGATATGGATGAGAGTTTTTTGAGTCGGTCGGTCAATGAAGGATTTTCCGGTGGGGAGAAGAAACGGAATGAAATCTTCCATATGGCGGTCCTGGAACCGCGACTCGCGATACTCGATGAGACGGACTCCGGCCTGGACATTGACGCTCTGCGCATCGTCGCGGACGGGGTAAACAAACTGCGGCGAAAAGATAATGCGACAATCGTCGTCACCCATTACCAAAGACTGCTCAACTATATCGTGCCGGACAGGGTTCATGTACTGATCGACGGACGGATCGTGCGCTCCGGCGGGAAAGAGCTCGCGCTGGAGCTGGAAGAAAAAGGGTATGATTGGCTTGAAAGCCCGAAACAAATCCGCGTGGAGGCCTGAGAAGGTGACGCAGTCCTCTGAACCGATGGAGTGGTACAAGACTCGCTTTGACCTGAGCGAGAAGTCGCTGAACGGCGGTGCCGCATCTGCATTTCACGCTCTGCGCCGGAAGGGGATGGAGCGGTTCAGCGCACTGGGATTCCCGACAACGCGGCACGAGGAGTGGCGCTACACGAATCTCGCTCCACTGTCCAGGATGAACTTCGATCCCGCGCCCGCGGCGAATTCCGGAGAGATGACGAAGACGGAGATTTCCCGGTACATGTTCGACGGCCTCCATACGTTGGTGTTTGTCAACGGCCGGTTCGATTCCTCGCTTTCGGACCAGTCTCTCGCGCAGAAAGGTGTGACAGCACGTTCGCTCGCCTCCATGATTGACGCCCAACCCCTCCTCGTGTCCGAGAGACTCGGCAGGGTCGCCTCCTTTGACCAGAATGCCTTCACCGCCCTGAACACGGCGTTCGTGGAGGACGGTGCATACATCGAAGTGGATGACGGACGATCGGTCGATGGTCCCGTGCATCTGCTCTTTATTTCCACTGCGAATAATCCCTCGCTTATTTCGCCCCGCGTGGTCGTGCGGGTCGGCAAGCATGCCCGGCTTGCGATCGTCGAGTCGTATGCAAGCAGCGCATCGCTGCCTTGTTGGACCAACGGGGTAACCGAAATCCTGGCCGAAGAGGGGGCGACCATCGACCACCTGAAAATTCAGACCGAGAGCAAGTCGGCGTTTCACATTTCATCGACACAGGTCCTGCAGAAGGCGGGAAGTGTCGGAACGTTCACGTCGGTGGTTCTTGGCGGAGCGATCGTTCGCAATACTGTCGGCGTTGTGCTCGATGCGGAGGGATGTCGCGGCACGTTGAACGGTCTTGCCCTCGCCACCGGGACGCAGTTGATTGACAATCACACCTCGATCGACCACGCAAAGGCGCATTGCGAGAGCCACGAATTATACAAATCGATTCTGGATGGAAACGCCCACGGAGTATTCAACGGAAAGATTTTTGTCCGCAAGGATGCACAGAAAACGGACGCGAAGCAGACAAACCGGACGCTCCTCCTCTCGGATGATGCAACGATCGACACCAAACCGCAGCTGGAGATCTTTGCAGACGATGTCAAGTGCACGCATGGAGCGGCGGTCGGTCAGCTGGACGAAGACCAGATCTTCTATCTGCGCACACGAGGGATCGATCGAGCCGCAGCCCGCGATCTCCTGACCGTTGCCTTCGCGAATGAAGTGGTGGGGCGGATTTCCATAGCCGCCGTCAGGAACCGGATGGAAGAACTTGTACGCGAGCAGCTTCGGCTTGGGAGGCAAAACTGAGATGACGGTGGAGACAGGCACGAGGGCCCGCCGGACCGCGGCGAGCTTTGATGTCGAAAGAATTCGAAAAGACTTCCCGATCCTGAAGCGCAAGGTCCACGGCAAACCGCTGGTGTATCTCGACAATGCGGCGACGACGCAGAAGCCCGCATCCGTCCTCGACGCGATCCAATCGTATTATCGCGAGGAGAACTCGAATATTCACCGGGGCGTTCACGCGCTGAGCGAGCTGGCGACTCAACACTATGAAGAGGCGCGCACGAAGATTCAGCAGTTCATTCATGCGGCCCGACGGCAGGAAATTGTGTTTGTGCGTGGGACGACGGAGGCGATCAATCTCGTTGCCTCCTCGTACGGGCGCGACCATGTCGGGCGCGGCGACGAAGTCGTTGTCACGGCCCTCGAACATCACTCGAATATCGTTCCCTGGCAGATGCTCTGCGAGTCGGTCGGTGCGTCGTTGCGTGTTGTCCCGATTACGAACAGCGGAGAGGTCGTCCTGGAGGATTTTCGCCGCCTGTTGTCCGAGAGGGTCAAGATGGTTGCCGTTGCGCACGTGTCCAATGCCCTCGGCACGGTCAATCCGATTCGCGAGATGGTAGCGGAGGCGCACCGCTTTTCCATCCCGGTTCTTGTCGACGGCGCCCAGGCAATCGCTCATCTTCCCGTCGATGTGCAGGACCTGGAGTGTGATTTCTACGCGTTCTCCGGCCACAAAATGTACGGGCCGACCGGCATCGGCGTTCTGTATGGAAAGGAACGGATGCTCGAAACCATGCGTCCGTATCAGGGAGGCGGCGACATGATCAAATCCGTGACCTGGGAGAAGACGACGTACAACGATCTGCCGTATAAATTTGAGGCGGGGACGCCGAATATTGCGGGGGTGATCGGGTTCGGCGCCGCAGTCGATTACCTCGGACATCTCGACCACGGTGCCCTCGACGCTCACGAGCGCTTAATCCTTTACGAAGCGACGGAGATGCTGCAAAACGTACCGGGGGTGCGGATCATCGGGACTGCCCGGGAAAAATCGGGCGTGCTTTCGTTTGTCGTCGAAGGGGTTCACCCGCACGACGTAGGGACGATTCTCGACCGCGAAGGAATTGCGGTTCGAACCGGGCATCACTGCGCGCAGCCGGTGATGGACCGATTCGGGATTCCGGCCACTGCGCGCGCGTCGTTTGCACTGTATAACACGCAGCATGAAGTGGAGCAGTTGGGAAAGGCGCTCCGAAAAGTCCAGGAGGTCTTCGGGTGACCGACCCCAACCTTCGTCTGCTGTATCAGGAAGTAATCCTGGACCACAATCGTTATCCGCGCAACTATCGCGCCATGCCGGACGCAACGCAGAGTCTCGAGGGCTTCAATCCGTTGTGCGGAGACCGGTACACGATTTTTGTGAAATTGCGCGACGGAATCATCGAGGATATAAGCTTTTTGGGAGCGGGGTGTGCAATTTCGAAAGCGTCTGCCTCCGTGATGTGTTCTGTTTTGAAGGGAAAATCGGTTGAAGATGCGGAAGAGCTTTTCGGCCGTTTCCATCGTCTGGTGACCGGCCAGGAGGATGCGACGCAACACGAGGCCGAGCTTGGCAAGCTCGCGGCCTTCGGGGGAGTCAGCGAATTTCCGATGCGCGTCAAGTGCGCAAGCCTCGCCTGGCACACGATGAAGGGAGTCATCGAGTCGCGATCGGAAAAAGTGTCCACGGAATAAATTGGGATAAGGAGACCGCTATGGAAGTGACAACACAAGAACAGCCGCGCATCAAGGAAGAAGTATTCATAACGCCGCGCGCGGCGCAAGAGATCATCAAGATCAAAGCCGACAATCAGATCCCGGAGACCCATGCACTCCGGCTCGGCGTCAAGGGGGGAGGATGCTCTGGAATGTCGTACGTCCTGGCATTCGACGAAAAACCCCGGCAGGGTGATGAGACATTCGAAATTACCGGACTGACCGTCTACATCGACCCGAAAAGTCTCTTTTACCTCTCCGGTACAACGCTCGACTTTAATGACGGGCTCAACGGCCGCGGGTTTGTTTTCAACAACCCGAATGCCGCTCGTACCTGCGGCTGCGGCCACTCGTTCGGAGTCTGATCGGTCGCCGGAGAATCTCTTGCAGACGGAACCTATGAGTGACGAAGGATTGAATAAGCCGAGTACGACGGCAGACCAGTTTGTCATGGTCGGTAATCGGAGGGTCGAAGTCGGCTCGGAGATTGAGCGCAAGGTGTGGAACGCGCTTCGGGAATGCTACGACCCGGAGATTCCGGTCAACATTGTCGACCTTGGCCTTGTCTACGACATGCGCGCCGAGGAGGAGTTGCCGGGCGAAGCAAATGTTTTTGTCCGCATGACGCTCACCGCTCCCGGATGCGGCATGGGACCAATGATCGCCGCCGACGTGAAGCGCCGCGTTCAACAGATCCCGGGCGTCCGCAACGTTCTGGTCGACCTTGTCTTCGACCCACCCTGGAGCGTCGCCATGATGTCGGAGGCGGCCAAACTAATGCTCAATATCGGATAGAGGAGGATCGCACAACCCGTACCGGGCATCGCACCGGCAAATCCGTTTTCCGGTCGGGCAGAAGCATGATTTTTTGAACGGGGTTCATAGGGTCGAGGTTGTCGGATAAGGAGGGTCGGGTGTTTTCCACGACCCTTTCGCGTTTATGGCAAATCCATCTCACTCACACTCAAGAAGGAGTTCCGCATGGATATAGTCGATGTTCTCAGCGTTCTTTTTCGCTGGCTTCACGTCGTCGCCGGAATACTGTGGATTGGGCTGCTCTACTGGTTTAATTTTGTCAACATACCGTTCGGCGCCACGATGGACGGGGATACGAAGAAGAAAGTCATCCCCGAGCTGATTCCCCGCGCACTCTGGTCGTTCCGCTACGGGGCACTCTATACATACGGCCTTGGTCTCCTGCTCCTGATGATCGTATTTTACCACGGCGGGTTGATGTTTGACCAGGGGGTCGGCGGATGGGGCCTCCCTGCATACGTGATGCTCGCAGTCACCCTGCTCTCGTTCGGATGGTACGACCCGATCGCAAAGAGTGGATTAGGCAAGGACCTTCGGATGATGGGAATCGTCGGGATCATCATCGTTGTCGGTGTCACGTATCTTCTCATGGATTGGGCGCAATTCAGTTACCGCGCGTATAACATCCACATCGGCGCGATGTTCGGCACGATCATGGCGGCAAACGTTTGGATGAGGATCTGGCCCTGCCAAAAGAAAGTGTTGGATGCCATGAAAGCCGGCACGGCCCCGGACCCCGCACTCGTCGCCCTGGTCGGACAGCGTTCGCGGCACAATACATATCTCTCCGTGCCTCTCGTATGGACGATGATTAATGCCCACACGGTGGTTCCGGGCGCCAACAGTCCGTTGTGGTTATTCGGCGCCACGATTTTCGGGTGGTTCATTGTCTGGCGATTGTACACGCTTACGTCGAAAGTGAAGGGGTGGTAGCACGCACAACAGAATGACCGGGGAGTGCGAGAGTCGGACTTCGGTCCGACTTTCGCCTTTTATCCGCGCTTGCCGTTCGTTGAAGCTTTCAGTATACTGCGACGTGCGCATCATCGGACAACGATTCGCGGTCCTTTCGTCGCTGATGCTCCTGGTATTTCCCCTCTTCATCTCTCCTGATATACTTCACGCGCAGTCTTCCGCCGAAAGGCGCAATCGAGAATTGGATTTTTCACGACGTGTCTCGGAATCCCGCCTCAGAAAATCAGTCATCCAGCTCGTGCGATTCGGCAATCGGCTGGGCGGCACTCCCTCCGGCGACCGCTCGTCCGACTTTGTCGCGCAGGCGTTTCACGTCCTGGGATTCCAGACCGAGTTCGTCAAGGACCCGCTGAAACCGGCATTTGTGCACGATGGGTGGAAACTGCGTGTGGACCAGCCCCGACGGCTTCGGGGTTTGATTCAGAACGATTGGCTCGGAGGATTCTCGCCTTCGGCCAGGGAACGGACTGCGCGAC
>DATJYV010000168.1:0-3816 GCA_035499415.1 Bacteroidota bacterium | reverse complement strand
CGGTCTTTGTCCTCTTTGGCATCTTCCGGTATCTGTATCTTCTTCGGGCCCATCAGACCGAAGACAATCCCACGTATCTCATCCTCACGGACGCGACTCTGATCGTGAACGTCGTCGCATGGTTCCTTTCGTGCGTGGTCGTCATTTATTTCTCCGACCTGAAGCACTGGCTGCTTTGATTTCCCCGCAGATTGTTCACTTTCGGCCGGGCCGATGCACTCACGACTGAAGGCCGAGATATTCCTCGCTTCGATCACGTTCATCTGGGGGAGTACCTTTACCGTCACCAAATCGCTTCTTCACTCCGTCTCTCCGCTTCTGTATATCGGTATCCGGTTCACGGCCGCGTCGCTCGTTTTCGCCCTCGTATTCCGTGGGCGGCTCCTCGCTTTGAATCGAGGCACCTTCCTTCGGGGCGCGTTGCTTGGCGCCTTGCTGTTTCTCGGCCTGGTTCTTCAGACCGTCGGGCTTCAATTTACATCCGCTTCGAAGTCGGCATTCCTCACCGGAATGCTCGTGGTCTTCACGCCGATTCTTCAGCTCGCATTGGAACGGATGCCGCCGAAAAGGGGCAACTTGCTCGGCATCGGGCTGGTCATCGCGGGCCTTTACTTTCTTACTTCACCCCGGGGTTCCGCGTTCAACCACGGTGATCTCCTAACCCTCGGCTGTGCCTTCGTCTTCGCCCTTTACATCGTGCTGCTCGACACGTTCTCGAAGAACCACGGCGCGATCGAAATGACGGCGGCCCAGTTCATCACTGCAGGAATCCTCGGAATCATTGCCGCCGCCACGCTTGAGCAGCCTTCCTTCACTGCGTCGCAAAGCTCGTTCGGATCCCTCGCGTACATGGTCCTGGCCGCGACCGTCCCGACCATCTACATCCAAACAAAGTATCAACCGATGACAACCCCCTCGCGGAGCGCTGTGATTTTTTCGCTGGAACCCGTTATTGCCGCGGTGATCGCCGCCGTTGTCCTGGGGGAGAAATTGGGGGCGACGGGGATTCTGGGGGGCGCCTTGATCGTCGGGGGACTTCTCGCATCGGAGCTCATGGAGTGACAGAAACCACGCATTTTTTCGAATTTGACACCGGCTATCCACCGCCGATTCGCAATATTAAAAGAATTGATTTTTGGAGTTTTCCGGGATGCGAGGGGAAAACAAATCGCTGAACCAGCCCTTGCTTTTTAGACCCGCTCCATCTATATTCATCCGTCGATGATCTCCCTCGTTCGATACTTCTCCGCGGTCGTTTTCTCGGCAGCATTCCTCAGTCTCTTTCTCGGCGTTATCATCAAGGACAAACCCACCGCCTACAGCAACGGCAGTGACATTGTCATCCACTGGACCTCCGCCGATGAAACCGGGGTTCTGCGGTATGACATCCTGCGCCGGGCAGGAACGACGGGAGATTTTTTGGCCATTGTCTCCGTCGACAGGAAGGGAGATAATTCGACCTATGAGTACATCGACCGGTCCGTGTTTAAAGCCGATTCGCACATCTACCAGTACATCATTCGCATCGAGAACGGAGAGAATCCACCGCCGGAAACCGAACCGTTGACGGTCTCGCATCTCAGCTCGGCGGCTCGCAGCACCTGGGGGAGCATCAAAGCAATGTTTCGCTGACCGTCCGGTGATGCGATTCGACGCAGCAAAGGCGATACACGCGTATCGCTTTTTTTGTTCCTTCTCATGACGGAGAAGCCGCCCCCGCTGATCCTTGCGTCCCGCTCTCCCCGGCGGAAGATTCTGTTGAGGAGCGTCGGTTTTCGGGTCCGGGTGGTCCCGGGCCGGGTGGAAGAACGCGTCCGGCTCTCCGAGAGCCCGCAGACAAATGTGCGGCGCATCGCCCTCGAAAAGGCCTTGGATGTCGCTTCCCGCAGACATCGCGGAATCGTCGTCGCGGCGGACACGATCGTCGTCATCCGCGGACGCATTCTGGAGAAGCCGAAGTCGCGGAGCGACGCGATGCGAATGCTCAAACTGCTGAGTGGAAAGCGGCACGTCGTCTTTACCGGATTTGCGATTGTCGACGCGGCGACGGGGAGGAGTTTTGTCGGGATGGAGCGGACGGCCGTCACGTTCCGGAAGCTGGAGAGGGCGGAGATCGATGCGTACGTCGCATCCGGTTCTCCGTTCGATAAGGCCGGCGCGTACGGGATTCAGGACGATTACGGTTCGGTCTTTGTTACAAGAGTGGACGGATGTTTCTACACCGTCGTCGGATTTCCCCTTGCCCGGTTCTGGGTGGAATTGCGAAAATTTCTGAAGCGGAAGAAAAACGAAGGAACGTAAAATACGATGGAACGGAAGATCCGTGTTTTGATCGCCAAGGCGGGCCTCGACGGCCACGACCGCGGCGCAAAGGTCGTCGCCGCTGCGTTACGCGACGCAGGTATGGAGGTCATCTATACAGGCCTCCGCAAATCGCCCGAGGCGATCGTGACCGCTGCGCTCCAGGAAGACGTCGATGCGGTCGGGATCAGTCTTCTCAGCGGCGCACACATGACGATATTTCCCAAAGTGCTTCAGTTGATGCGCGAGAAACATGTGGAAGATATCCTGTTGTTCGGCGGGGGAATCATACCGCAGAAAGACATCGAAGAACTGAAGAGGTTGGGAGTCGGTGAGCTTTTTACGCCGGGCGCTTCGACGACACAAATCGTGGAGTATGTCCGTTCCTGGGCGGAGCAACACGACCGGCAGGGGACGTAGCCCGATGTCGGCGAACGGCAAAAAAAAAATCCCGCCCGGGAGGATCCCCGGCGGGATTTTCGCTTCTATGCAGGCCTGTCACACCTTGCTGACCTTCACGGCCTGCAAACCCTTGGGCCCTTGCTCAACTTCGAACTCCACCTTGTCTCCCTCGTTGAGCGTCTTGTAGCCGTCGCCGGCGATGGATTTATAATGCACGAAGACGTCTTCACCGGTTGCACGCTTGATGAAGCCGTACCCCTTGGCATTATTAAACCATTTGACTGTACCCTGTTCCATAAGGATGCTTCCCTTAAGGTGTTGGAGATGGACACCGGTTGTTTGCCTCCAAACGCAAAAGGTGCAACGCCACCTCATCGGTCGTTACACCTTCATTGTTCAGCTTGGCACTTATCCTCGGCTACCGCGGCTTGAATTTTCCCCCGCCACACGAGAGCCACACGGCCGTACTCACCAGGGCGAGCTAAAGCTTAACAACGTACGATGAAGCAAAGACGGTGTTGTGATTTACGGCCGAAGTATACTACTTGTCCCACAAAGAATCAAGCGGAGTCGGAGGAGGCGAAGGGGGCTTCTTGCTTCCGTCCAGCCAGATTCCGGGTTCATCCTCCGCATCAACGCCTTCATCCGGCCGTTCGCCCTCTGAAACCGCCTTTTTCGAGAGAATAGTGATTCCCCGGTCGGAAAAGCCGAACAAATCGTCTGACGAAAATATCTTCTCGAAGTCTTCAGGCAGGAAAAAATCCCGGAACTTTGCCGAGCACTCGCTCAGGCGCGCGAGGTAATAGGCCGTATTTTCATCGGGGAGGTTTGCGTCCCATTCTTCGGCAATTCGCGCATTGTCCGCGATCTTCACGTTCGCGTCTGAACCGGTCACATAATACGAGACGCTCGTCCCGGCTTTGACGTAGATCCCTGCCCGCCGCACAACCTCGTAGCCGGCGCCCACATTTCGCTTTTCGGATGCGACCTCCCGCTCGTATGTTTCAAGGGAATCTCGCAGTGTCTCCGTCCGGCAGAAATCGGCCGCCAGCCACCGATGGCGTTCTATTTGGTTTCGTGCGGCGACGTATGTCTGATGAAGGCCGGAGACGT
>DATJYV010000167.1:0-3787 GCA_035499415.1 Bacteroidota bacterium | reverse complement strand
GCGACAGGACCCAGGAGATCGCAAGCTGCGCGACGGTTATTTCTTTTCGTTGCGCGATGTCCCGCAGCGACTGAACGAGCTGGAGGTTCTTCTCGAGGTTGGGGCCGGAGAAACGGGGCGCGGCGTTCCTGAAATCGTTCTTACCCACAGACCGATCCTTCGTCCAGTGCCCGCTGATGAGGCCGCGCGACAGTACTCCATACGCCGTGATGCCAATCCCGAGTTCCCGGCACGTCGGCAAAATCTCCGATTCGAGCGACCGTGAGACCAGGGAATATTCGATTTGGAGGTCGGAAATCGGATGGATCGCGTGCGCCCGTCTGATCGTGGCGGCGCCGACTTCGGAGAGGCCCACGTGTCGCACGAAGCCGGCTTTCACCATTTCCGCAATAGCCCCGACGGTGTCTTCGATGGGAACAGCAGGGTCGAGCCGGCCCGGACGATAAATATCGATGTAGTCCGTTCCGAGTCGCTTGAGTGAATAGCTGAGCGATGTTTTAACCGCCGACGGCCGTCCGTCGATTCCAAGCCAGTTTCCCTTCGGATCCCGCTGTGCACCGAACTTGAGACTGATGCAAACGTTGTCCCGCGGTCTTCCCTTGAGTGCCCGTGCGATCAGAAGTTCGTTGTGGCCCATGCCGTAGTAATCGCCCGAGTCGAGGAGTGTCACTCCTGCATCGAGGGCCGCGTGAATTGTCGCAATGCTCTCCGACTCATCGGCGGGGCCGTAGAAATCGGACATTCCCATGCAGCCCAGTCCGATGTCTGAAACGGCGGGGCCGTGTTTTCCCAGTTGTCGCATTTCGTCACTCCGTTCTTATGGTCGTTTCCGATGATACGGCATTCAAGGTTCGGTCGACAGACATTCATGTGAGCGGAATGTGATGGGACGTTCTACGCAGGAATACGACGACTCGTCGACCGGCCGTTCCCCGCGATCGAATACGCCTCCTGCACAGATTCGACCATGGCTTCATCAATGTCCTCCGGTGCACCGAGATGGTAATGAATTCCAAACCCCAATCGACCCAGCGATTCAACTCGTCGGATGAGGCGATGCTCGACGCGCCGCTTCAGCCACAACCCCACGTCGAGCGATTCCGACCGCACGACGACCCCCGCAAATCGGACGCGATTCTGAATGACGATCCGTGTCTTCTGGGCGTAGACTGTGATTTTTCCGCCTGACCGGGCGACCTTCACGAGACGCTCGAAGGTTTGGCGGAGGATCCGCGGCTTCCCGCGAAAATGGTCTGCGATGCGATAACGACCGCATGAATGCCAAAGGTTTTTCGTGACGAACGTGTGGCCGCATCGCGGGCAGCGCCAAAGCGGCCGTTGCGGCGATCTCATCGTCTTGTGCGTGTTTGCCATCGGTGCGTCTTGATTCGGGGTAGAAATTTCGCGGACGCGGTTCCTCATTTTTCTTGCGTCGTTTCTCCGATGAGGCAGTCCGGCTTCGCGCGTCACATCCCAGATGGTTCCGTGTTGGATTGTCGAGTAACCTTCATCCGCCGCGGAATCCGCTTGCCTTGAATTCGTACTCCTTCGGCGGTTCCGCATTGAGCAGCCATCTCACAAAATAATCCCACCGCCGGCGCATCATGTAAGTCGACTGATTCCCGTAGCCGTGTTGTTGACTGGGCAGGACCAGAAGGTCGAAGTCCTTGTTGGCTTTGATGAGCGCCTCGACGACAAGCAACGTATTGTAGGGGGGCACATTGTTATCCATCAACCCGTGAGCGAGGAGCAGGTGCCCCTTCAGATTTTTTGCGACGTTCTGATTCGCCTCGGCATCATAATTGTCCTTCCCGTCGGCCGTCCGGGTGAGCAGTCCTTGATAGCGCTCTCCCCAGTCGTCCTCGTACTCGCGCTGGTCGTGGTTCCCGGACTCGGCAATGCCGACCTTGAAGAAATCGGGATAGCGAAACATCGCATCCGCCGTGATGAAGCCGCCGCCCGAATGGCCGTACATGGCCGCACGGTCGATATCGATCCAGGAGTATCTCTGTGCGAGTTCCTTCATCCCTGCGACCTGGTCGGGCAGGGTGTTGTCCCGTCCCATTGCACCGTAGTATGTGTCGTGGAACGATTTCGACCTGTCGGGCGTCCCCATTCCATCGATCGTCACGACGATGAATCCGAGCTCGGCCAGGGCCTGATGGTCGCCGCGCGAAGCCGCGAAGGCCCTGCTTCCCGTGCTCCCGGATTGCGGACCGGGATACGCGTTATTGATGATCGGATACTTTTTTGAGGGGTCGAAGTCTGTCGGTTTGTACATCAATCCGTAAATGTCGGTCTTGCCGTCGCGGCCTTTCATCGTAATCGGGACGGGCGGCTTCCAGCCCGTCGCAAGGAGCTTCGAAATATCCGCCTTCTCCAGAGGCATGACGAGTTTGCCATCCGAATCGAACAACCCGACGACGGGCGGAACCTCGGGAGTTGAATATGTGTCGACGAGGTAGCGACCGGAGGGCGAAAGCTGGATGGCGTGGTGGGCATTCTCGGGAGTCAACAGAACAAGATGGCGCCCGTCGAGGCCGACCCGATAAAAATGAAGGTAATACGGGTCGCGTCCCTCCTCACGACCGTAGGCGCCGAAGTATAATGTTCTCGACTTCTCATCGACCCTCACGATCTGCGAGACCATACCGTTGCCGGTCGTGATTTGGTTCTTGAGAGCCCCCGTCTTCAAATCGTACAAATACAGCTGCCCCCAGTTGTCGCGCTGGGAATACCAGACCAGTTCATTTGAATCCCACAGGACCCTCCATCCGGAATTCGATTCGTAATGCGTGGCGGCTGTTTCCTCGAGTACGGTCCGCACCGCTCCCGTCGACGCGTCCGCAACCCGAACGGTGGTTTGCTTGTGGTCGCGGCTCGTGGAGGCGAGCGCAAGTTGCGACCCATCAGGGCTCCACTGGTAATCGTTCATCGAGAGGTCGTCCCCGAGTGTCGCCCGGTGAAAATCCGGCGGCATCTGGAGGCGCACGACCCGCGGTCCGTCGACTTCGATGATGACGCGCTGAATCATCGCGACGACGCTGTCGCCGGGGAGCGGATATTTCCACTCATGAAGTTTCGGGTGGCCGACGCGTGTTTCCACGAGGTACATGTCGCCGACATTCCGCTCGTCCTGTTGCTGGGTCGCAATCTTCTTCGAGTCGGGAGACCACAGAAGGACTGCCCGATTGCTGGTGGTCCACCCGGCGTTGTCCGTGGCGTAGCCGAAATCCTTCACTCCATCTGTGGTGAGTTGCGTCTCTTTTCCGCCCGCCACGTCCCGCATCCAGAGGTTCCAGTCGCGAATGAACGCTTCCCGCTTGCCGTCGGGAGATTTGACCGATATGTCGCCCCCGCGTCCAAACATGCGGCCGAATCCGCGCCTCAGCCCGGCCGTGTCCTCGGCGCTGGGGGTGTATGGTTCACGCGATCTTTTGGACGGGTCGATGAGGACGTATTCCACACCTTTGAGCGTCGTGTTGCGGTACCAGAAGCGGTCGCCTGAAAGCCAGGTCGCGTTGACAGTTCCCCCGACCACAAGAGGGAATACGTTCTGAGGGAGAAATTTTTCGGCCCGGGCGTAGTCTTCGGCGGTGAATTCGCGCCTCTGCGTCCAAACGAGGACGGGCAACAAAAGAAGGAATGTGAGGGCGGATTTTTTCATGATAAGATCCTTTCCGTGATGATGTCGGCAGATACGTGCGATTGTCGATATTCGATTGTTGAATGCCTATGCGACGGTCCTGGACGACGAGAACGAATAGCGGTGAAACATCGGCAGGCA
>DATJYV010000166.1:0-17370 GCA_035499415.1 Bacteroidota bacterium | reverse complement strand
CGATGCAACCACCTCTTCGTACGATTCAACCGGTGGACACGAGCAGACGAGATTCCTGTCGCCGTACGTGTTGTCGATCCTTCCGACCGAAGGCCAGAATTTATTCGTCAGAAGGTACGGCAGCGGGTATGCCGCCTTTGTTCGGGAATACGGATGCGTCCACGAATCGGCGGCGATCATGCGGGCCGTGTGCGGGGCGTTCTTCAGAACGTTATCATCCTTCGACGCGTGTCCGTCGGCAATTTCCTGAATCTCCTTCCGGATCGAAATCAAAGCATCTGTGAACCTGTCGAGTTCCGTCTTGGACTCGCTTTCTGTCGGCTCAATCATCATCGTCCCCGCAACGGGGAAGGAGACCGTCGGCGCGTGGAACCCATAGTCCATCAACCGCTTGGCGATGTCTTCCACTTCAACCCCAAACTCCTTGAATTGCTTCATGTTCAGAATGAATTCGTGCGCCACCCTCCCTTTTTTTCCCTGGTACAGGACCGGGAAATGTTGCTCGAGCCGCGCCTTCAAATAATTTGCGTTCAGGATGGCGTAGCGCGTGGCGTCGGTCATTCCCTGCCCCCCAAGCATCTTCATGTACCCGTATGAAATGAGAAGGATGCTGGCGCTCGACCAGGGAGCCGAGGCAACAGCCGGAATCGATTTGGAGCCCCCCGTGTTCACCGCGAAGTGGCCGGGAAGATACGGGGCGAGCGCCTTTGATACGCAAATGGGACCCATGCCCGGACCGCCGCCGCCGTGCGGGATGCTGAATGTTTTGTGGAGATTGATGTGGCATACATCCGCCCCGATGAGCGCAGGGCTGGTCAAGCCGACCTGTGCGTTCATGTTTGCCCCGTCCATGTACACCAACCCGCCATTTTTATGGACGATGGAACAGATCTCCTGGATTCGTTCCTCGAAAACGCCATGGGTTGATGGATAAGTGACCATCAGTGCCCCGAGCGAGTCCGAGCAGGATTCGGCTTTCATCCGGAGGTCGTCGACATCGATGTTCCCCATTTCATCACACTGGACGACGACAACCTTCATTCCGGCCATGACCGCGCTCGCGGGATTCGTTCCGTGGGCAGACGACGGGATGAGGGCAATGTTTCGATGCGGCGCCTTGTGGTCGGCGTGGTAGGCACAAATCACCAGCAGGCCGGTGAGTTCTCCCTGCGCCCCCGAATTTGGCTGCAGCGACGACGCATGAAGGCCGGTAATTTCGCAGAGCATCCGCTCCATTTCCGCAAAAACGGTCCGGTAACCGGAAACTTGTCCTGCCGGGGCAAAGGGATGGATCGACGAAAACTCGTCCCAGCTGACGGGCATCAGCTCGGTCGCAGCATTCAGCTTCATCGTGCACGAACCGAGCGGAATCATCGAATGGACGAGCGAGAGGTCTTTGTTTTCAAGCCCCTTGATATATCGCATCATCCCGTGCTCGGAATGATACGATTGAAACACGGGATGAGTCATGAACGGACTCGAGCGACGAAGCGTTTCCTGTATCGAGGTATTGGTACGCGTTTGATGCCTGAGATTCTTCTTCGACCGTCGCGCGGATCTGAATACGTCCGTGAGAGCGTCAACATCCTCCTTCGTCACCGTTTCGTCCAACGAGATCCCCACCGCCGAGTCTCCGACGGTTCTGAGATTGTAACCGTGCGCGAGAGCGGCCGCGAGAATCTTTTTCGCTTCCGCCTTGCCCGAGGTCTCGATCCGAAGAGTATCAAAAAAGAATTTGTGGGTGAGACGAAATCCCAGCTCCCCGAGACGCGACGCGAGCACCGCCGCCCGTTCGTGGGTTCGCGCTGCGATGCGCCTGATGCCGTCCGGGCCGTGGTAGGCGCCGTAGAATCCGGCCATGATCGCAAGCAACGCTTCCGCCGTACAGATGTTCGACGTCGCCTTCTCCCGTCTGATGTGTTGCTCGCGGGTTTGGAGCGTCATGCGATACGCGGTCGACTCCTGGGAATCGACGGAGACGCCGATGATTCTGCCCGGCATCGACCGGATGTATTCCTTCTTCGTTGCGAAGAAGGCGGCATGCGGACCTCCGAATCCGAGGGGGACTCCAAAGCGTTGAGAATTTCCGACGGCGACATCGGCGCCGAATTCGCCGGGCGGTTTGAGCATTGCGAGGGCGAGCAAATCGGTCGCGACGACGACTTTCACTCCCGCCTCGTGCGCGAGATTGACGAAAGGTCTGTAGTCGAGGACCTCTCCGTCTTCCGCAGGATACTGGATTAACGTTCCGAAGAACGTGTTGTCGAAACGAAATGTTGTGTGGTCGCCGCGAACGACTTCGATGCCCAGGGGAAGAGCCCTCGTCCGGACGACGTCGAACGTTTGCAGAAGGCAGCGGTCCGAAACAAAAAACCGGTTCGTCGGATGCCCGTTGGACCCGTGCCGGGCAATGCCGAAAAGCATGGACATGGCCTCGGCAGCCGCAGTTCCTTCGTCGAGAAGCGAAGCGTTTGCCACTTCCATCGCGGTCAAATCCATGACCATCGTCTGGAAGTTCAGGAGCGCTTCGAGCCGACCCTGCGCGATCTCCGGCTGGTAAGGCGTGTACTGCGTGTACCACCCGGGATTCTCGAAGACATTGCGCTTGATGACGCTCGGTACGATGGTTCCGAAATAACCCTGACCGAGGAGCGACTTGACAACTTTGTTTTTCCCTGCTATCGCCCGGACGTGGTTCAAATATTCATGCTCTCCCAGCCCCGCCGGGATTTTCAAGGAGTCGGCCCTCCGGATCCGGGAAGGTATCGTATCGTCGATGACGGCCTCCAGGGAATCTGCGTTCATGGCGGCCAGCATCTCGGACACCTCGTCGGCCCGCGGCCCTATATGGCGGTCCTGGAATGCGCTTTCATTTTCAGGGTACATGGTCATGTGACAACGGCATCTTTGGTCTGGGTATCGTTTAGCTGAATCCTCTCAATTGCCTGCGCGGCCGCTGCCTGCTCCGCCTCCTTCTTGCTCCGGCCCGTTCCGACTCCCACACTTTGCACGCCGACGAAAACTTCCACCGTAAAGCGCCGTTCGTGTTCGGGTCCTTCTTCCCGAACGACGGCGTAGCGCGGAATGCCGAGAGAGTGCCCCTGCGAATACTCCAGGAGCGCACTCTTGTAATTGTCGTCCGTCAGGGCGGCGGCGATGATCGTGTCATCGTGCAGCATCGTCCGGTAGATGAAACTTTGCGCAGCCCGATGGCCGCCGTCGAGGTACAGCGCTCCGATGACCGCTTCGAGCGCGTCGGCAACGATCGAATCGGACCCGCTTCCGACGGACTGCGCGGCGCTGATGCTCAGAAGAAGATAATCCCCCAGCTGGAGCTCCTTCGCCTTTTGCGCCAGGATCTTGCGGTTCACGAGACGGGAGCGGAGTTTGGTCAGATTCCCTTCTTCCATGCCTGGATATTCTGCGTAAAGATATTCAGCGACGACGGAATTCAAAACAGCATCGCCCAGAAATTCCAGCCGCTCGTTGGACGACCAGGTGCCTTCGACAAATTGAAGGTACGAACGATGGAGCAATGCCTGGATGAACAAGCCCCACTGCCGGGGTTGGTAGCCCAGAAGTCGGGCGAATCCGCGCAGGTCGAGATGCCGCGCTCCGAGGGTTTTTTGAATCTCGCGGACCTCGCGCGGTGGGATACCGAGGAAGAGACGAATGCGAAAAAGGAGAGATGCTAAATACCGCACGACCGACATTGGCTGCGTTCCGACGCATGCCGGGAATGGACACTTACTCCCGGTATTTCCTGAAGAGGATTGAGGCGTTGTGGCCCCCAAAACCGAACGTGTTGCTGAGGGCGACGTCGACATTCCAGTCGCGAGCGGTGTTGGGGATGTAGTTGAGATCGCAATCCGGGTCAGGCGATTCGTAATTGATTGTAGGATGGACTTTGTTGTGCTGGACCGACAATATCGTTGCAACGGCCTCGACCGCTCCCGCGGCTCCGAGGAGGTGGCCGATCATCGACTTCGTTGAGTTGACCGCCATTTTCTTCGCGTGTTCTCCGAAGACAATCTTGATGGCCGCCGTTTCGTGTTTGTCGCCGATCGGCGTCGACGTTCCGTGTGTGTTCACGTAGTCGATATCGGACGGGGACAGCCCTGCGTCCCGGATCGCGGCTTTCATGGCTCGCTGGGCCCCTTCTCCTTCGGGCGCCGGCTCGGTGATATGATGCGCATCGGCGGTGAATCCGATTCCCCCGACCTCCGCGTAGATCTTCGCGTTGCGCTTGACGGCCCGGCCGAGGTCTTCGAGGACGAGAATCGCCGACCCTTCCCCCATCACGAACCCATCGCGGTCTTTGTCGAACGGCCGGCTGGCTTTTTGCGGAGCATCGTTGCGGGTTGAAAGGGCTCTCATGGCGTTAAACCCGCCGATTCCCATGGGACAGATGCTTGCCTCACCACCACCGGTCACCATGACATCCGCGTCCCCGCGTTGAATGAGAATGAAAGCGTCGCCGATGGCGTGAGTCGACGTGGCGCAGGCGGAGGTCGTCGCATAATTCGGGCCCTTCAAGCCGTACCGCATCGAGATCCTGCCCGCCGCAATGTCGGCAATCATCATGGGGATGAAGAACGGGCTGATGCGGTGCGGGCCGTTCGTTTCCCAGAGAGTCTGCTGCTGACGCTGGTAGGTCCACATGCCGCCGATGCCCGATCCAAAGATGACGCCGATGCGTGTCCGGTCCTCCTGATCGAGAATCATGCCGCTATCCTTGAGAGCCATTTCGGCCGCCGCGAGAGCGTACTGCGTGAACGGGTCGCACCGTTGCACGAGCTTTCGGTCCATGTAGTCGAGGGGGTTGAATCCCTTGACTTCACAGGCGAACCGGGTATCGTAGTCGCTTGCATCGAAGGCCGTGATCGGCGCGGCGCCGCTTGTCCCGGCGAGCAGGCTTTTCCAGAATTCCGCCACGTTGTTGCCGATGGGAGTCAGGGCTCCCATGCCGGTAACAACCACGCGGCGGGCTTTTCCGTTAAATGCCATCCCCGTTCATCCCTCCGTGTCGACTGCGTGCCGTACGACCATGCATACGTGATACATCGGCCTACTTGATTCCCTTCCCGCCCAGGTACTTGATGACGTCGCCGACGGTGGAAATCTTCTCCGCGTCCTCGTCCGGAATCTGGATATTGAACGCTTTTTCAAATTCCATCACGAGTTCCACGGTATCGAGCGAATCTGCGCCGAGGTCGTTTGTAAACGATGCTTCCGGAGTGATCTGGTTCGCGTCGACGCCGAGTTTCGCGACGATGATTTCTTTCACTTTGGATGAAACATCAGCCATGGGTGATCTCCTTTTGATGAGATGAGGACGAAGTTGTTGTTCGATGGTTAGAGGACGATACCGCCGTCCACGCAGAGCACCTGCCCGGTCATATAACTTGCGGCAGACGATGCGAGAAAAACGACGACGCTCGCAATTTCTTCCGGCTTTGCCGTTCGTTTCATGGGGATCATGGACAGGATCGACTGGCGCTGCTCGGCCGTCAATTTGTCCGTCATGTCGGTGTCAACAAATCCGGGGGCTACAGCGTTGACTTGAATATTGCGAGAAGCAAGCTCTTTTGCAAGCGCTTTCGTCAGGCCGAGCATTCCCGCCTTGGCCGACGAATAATTCGCCTGCCCGGGGTTTCCGATCAGACCCGCAATCGACGAGATGTTGATGATCTTCCCTTCCTTCTGGCTCATCATCTGCCGGCAGACGGCCTTGGAAAAATTGAACGCGCTTTTCAAATTCGTGTCAAGTACATCGTCCCAGTCCTGTTCCGACATCCGCAGGAGGAGCGTGTCCCGGGTGATCCCCGCATTGTTGACCAGCACGTCAACGCGACGGAACTGCTGGACGACCGCTTCCACGACCTGGGTCGCTGCGGCAGCATCCTTCGCATCCGATTGAATCGGAACGGCTGTGCATCCGTTCGATTCGATTTCCGCCTTCACAGCTTCCGCCGCAGTGTGCGCACTCTTGTAGGTGAATGCCACGTGGGCACCTTCCCGCGCAAACGCAAGAGCGACCGCCCGGCCGATCCCCCTCGATCCGCCGGTGACAATGGCCACCTTATCTTTCAGCGCCGGCATCCGGGTCAGCTGCGATTGTTCGCGACATCGTCCATCGTGTCGATTCCCTTTGTCTCCGCGCCTTCGACGGTTCGTTTAACAAGGCCCTGCAGAACTTTCCCCGGACCGACTTCAATGAATGTCGTCGCCCCGTCGTGGGCCATCGCGCGGATGGTCTCCTCCCATCGTACCGGACTGGTCAACTGCTGGTAGAGCAACTCGCGGATTTCCGAAGCGCGCGTTGCCGGCTTCGCGCTCACATTCGCATAGACCGGGATCGCTGCATCGCGAATCTCCATTTCGTCGAGGGCAGTCTTTAACCCCGTCCTTGCCGATTCCATCAGCGGAGAATGGAAAGCCCCGCTGACCTGGAGTTCCTTCACAAGTTTTGCCCCGCGTTCTTTTGCGAGCTTCATTGCCTCATGCACCCCCTCCACGGTGCCCGAGATGACCGTCTGGCCGGGTGAGTTGAAATTCGCCGCCTGGACGACACCTGTTTCAAAAGCTTTGCAGCAGACTTCGCCAAGCGATTTGGGATCCAAGCCGACGACTGCCGCCATCGTTCCCCGTTGTTGCCTGCCCGCCTCTTCCATCAGCTCGCCCCGCAGACGCACGAGACGGAGGCCGTCTTCGAAGCTCATCGAGCCGGCGTAGACGAGCGCCGAATACTCGCCCAGGGAATGCCCCGCAGCCATGGCTGCCCGGCCCTCAATCATGCGTGCAGCAACTGTGCTGTGCAGGAAAATCGCCGGCTGCGTGATGCTGGTACGCTTGAGTTCCGCCTCGGGACCTTCGAAGCAAATCCTGCTGAGAGAAAACCCGAGGGTCGCGTCCGCCTGCTCGAAGAGGCGTTTTGCATTCCCGTCTCCGGCAAAGAGACTTTTCCCCATCCCGACGTATTGCGATCCCTGGCCGGGAAAGATGAATGCGATGCTCCCCACGGTTCAGCGGGATTTTACGGGAGCCGGGATTGACCATTTCACGTAGGTGGCGCCCCAGGTATATCCGGCCCCGAAGGCGGCAAGGACAATGTTTTGTCCCCGGTCGAGCTTTCCGCACTGCCACCATTCGGAAAGGCAGAGAGGAATCGTCGCGGCAGTGGTGTTGCCGTATTTGTCGATGTTCACCATCACCTTGTTTCGGTCTAATCCCATCCGGTCCGCTGTGGCGTCGATGATGCGCAGGTTCGCCTGGTGCGGAACCAGCCAGGCGACATCTTCAGGACGAAGATTGTTCCTCTTCATGACTTCTGCCGCAACTTCTGCCATGCCGATGACGGCCACTTTGAATACCGCCCTGCCATCCTGATAGATGAAGTGCATGCGCTTGTCCACGGTCTCATGTGACGCCGGATTCAAACTTCCTCCGCCCTTCATATACAGGTATGCCCCGCCCGCGCCGTCCACGTAGAGCTTTTGGTCGATGACGCCGAAGCCCGGTTCCGTCGAAGGCTCGAGGAGCACCGCCCCGGCAGCGTCCCCGAAGAGGATGCACGTGTTGCGGTCGGAGTAGTCGATGATGGCGCTCATCTTATCTGCCCCAACGACGACGACTTTTTTGTGCGCCCCACTTTCGATGAATCGCGCACCGGTCGACAGGGCAAACAGGAATCCGGAACAGGCCGCGGAAAGGTCGAATCCCCATGCGTTGCGCGCGCCGAGTTTGTCCTGGGCGATGCACGCCGTCGCCGGGAAGAACATGTCGGGTGTTACCGTCGCAACGATGATCAGGTCGATCTCACTCGCCTCCATCTTCCTGTTCGCGAGAAGGTGTTCAACGGCCTTCACGCACAGGTCGGATGTCGCCCCTTGCTCGAGTATTCGTCGCTCCCGTATTCCGGTCCGCGTGCGGATCCACTCGTCATTGGTATCGACGATCTTCTCGAGGTCGAAGTTCGAAACGATTTTTTCGGGAACGTAATGCCCAACGGCCGTGATCGCAGCTTTCATGCTTTCATATCCTTCCCGTCTCCGCGAGCGCCGCACCGCCATCGACCGTCGGCTGCATCGCAGAGCCCGCCAGCTCTTCTTCAATTTGTTGATTGATCCGCGAGGCGGCGACTTCCGCGGCCCGGAGGATCATGTTCATGATCCCTCGCGGCGAGGAACTGCCGTGGCCGATGATCGAAACACCGTTCACGCCGAGCACCGGCACTCCTCCTTCCCCGTTTGGGTCCATGTCGCTCAGCGCTTTTTTCAGGACGGGCGCCGCAATCCCGACCTGGAGCTTTTGCGTCAACGACGTCTCAGCAAACCGCCGCAGGTGCGTCTTGAGAAATCCGGGAACGCTCTCGGCAAATTTGAGAATGATATTACCCACGAACCCATCGCAGACGACGACGTCCGCCGTCGAGCGGAGGATGTCCCTCCCTTCGACGTTCCCGATGAAGTTCAGCGCACTTCCCGAAAGCAGCCGATGCGCCTCGAGCACCGCCTCCGTCCCCTTCGTCTTTTCCTCGCCAACGTTGAGAAGCGCCACGGATGGGCGTTCCTTCCTGCAAATCATCCGGTAGTAGATGCTCCCCATGACGGCAAACTCGTAGAGATGCCGGGGGCGGCAGTCGACATTCGTCCCGGCATCCAGGACCAGGCACTTTCCGTGTTCCGAGGGGATGAATGCACCGATGGTCGGGCGGCTCACGCCGCGAACCCGGCCAAGAATGAGGGTGGAAGCCGAAAGAACCGCGCCGGTGTTCCCGGCGCTCGCAAATGCTTCTGCACGCCCTTCCTTGTGCAGTCTCATGCCGACCGCGAGCGACGAGTCCTTTTTTAGCTTGACGGATGCAGTCGGCGGGTCCTCCATCGTGATGACCTGGGACGCATGTACGATCGACAACGCCGGACTCTCGGAACTTCCCTGGCGGGAAAGCTCGGCACGGATGGCGGCTTCGTCCCCGACAAGAATTATTCCCAGGGACGGGCCGGAGCGGTCCAATGCCTTTCTCGCGCCTTCAACTTCGTTCCGCGGCGCGTGGTCCCCTCCCATGGCATCGAGGGCAATGCGCAATGTATCGGGTGATTTCATGAAAGGAGCAACCGGGCGTCGCGATAGGGGTTCAGACGCCGGCCGGGCCGGATGTCAGGCCTCTTTTGGAGTGAAAATCGATCGGCCGTTGTAGTATCCGCAGTGGGGACAGGCCCGATGCTGGAGCTTTTGCTCGTGACAGTTGGGACATTCCTGCATTGCGGGTACGGTCGCTTTATAGTGCGTGCGTCGCTTCCGACCTCTCGTTTTCGAATGGCGTCGTTTAGGATTTGGCATGCCTGGAATTCCCTCTCCCCCTGGTGGTCTAATTCGTCAAAAGATCCTTCAACCCTTCCCATCGAGAGTCCAGCGACTGGTCGCTGCAGGTGCAGGTTTCCCTGTTCCTGTTCTTCCCGCAATGGGGACACAAGCCCGCGCAATTTTCCCTGCACAACATCTTCTGCGGCACGGCGAGCAACGCATACTGTCGCACGTCCTCATCCAGGTCCAGATAGTTCTTGTCCGCTGGAATGACCTGGATCTCCATCCGTTGGTCCGGTGTCGGTGCCTGCCTGCGGGGCTCGGTATCATAGACAATCGAGTACGAGCCGTCGAGGGTGCGCTGAAACTCATCGAGGCAGCGGTCGCACACGAACGCCCCCGTCGCTTTCAGAGAGACCTTGAGAAAAATCTGACTTCCGGCTTTCTCAAGACGTGCGTCGACCGTCACAGGCCCGAGGAACCGATCCGCCAATCCGAGGGATTCCGCACCGGCCTCGAACTGGTATTCGTGCGTACCGGCTGAAAGCCCTGAAACATTGATACGAAGTTCGGCCATACCGTTGTCCTCGCGGCGGTTCACAAAGCTTGAGTGCGGAGAGCCGCAGGGCTCTCGTTCGGTCAGCCAGGAAGCGGTGGAGGATTACCGGAACTTATGACGTTAAACTACTAATATACGAAAAACAGTCCCAAAAATCAAGACGACTATTTTTCTGGCCGTGTCCTCTGTCCAGGCAACCGTCACCCCGAACTTTGGGCCGAAGGCCCATCGGCTTCTGGCTGAGTTTCGGAGTCTGTGAACATCAGATGCTGACACCGCGTGTCGACGCACGGGACAAGCAAGTGCAGCACGACGCTTTCGTAATAAGTTGGAGCCAGCTGAATTGAGCACACTACCATTTTTCTTTACGACCCGCGTTCTATACATCGCAAAGCGCGGTTCCCCTTCGCAATCAGTCACAAGGGTTTTTCTGCCGCCACTCCGTTCTCCGGAACACCAACGAGAAGAAGCTGGCTCCGTACCTGGCCTACCGTCTCGTCAAACGCCTCGCGGAACTTGTCGAAGTCTTCCTTGTAAAGAAAGATCTTGTGTTTTTCGTATTCCTCTTCTCCGACCCGCTTGCTCTCCGTGATCGTGATGTAAAAATCCTTCTCGGATTTTGTCGACTTCACGTCGAAGAAGTACGTCCGCTTGCCTGCGCGCACGCGCTTCGTGAAAATCTCGTCCTTGTACGTGTTCTCCAAGTTTCAGCCCTCCCGTGTTGATGATAGATGATGATAGATGGTAGATGTCCTGCTCGTGCCCGATGTCCGCGCGCCGGTCCGTCTGCCGGACTATTTGCGGATGACGGCAATTTTCCCCGTCGTTAACTGGTCGCCGTTGTTCGTGTACGCAACGATGAAATACACCCCCGATGAAACAAGCTGACCGCTCCGATTGCGGCCGTCCCAGAATGCCCTTCCGCCTCCCTGCGCTTTGAACTCGGAGACGAGACGTCCCGTCACGGTAAGGATCTTGATGGTGCAGTTCGCGATGAGATTCTGGATCGTCAGTTGCGCATCGGTTGGAATAACGAACGGATTGGGGCCGAATTGAAGAGACGTGAATGTCGCGTTGGAAGCAACGGCGGCTATCGCCAGGCTCGAAAGTCCGTTCTCCGTCCCCATGTAGACGATCCCCCGCTTCTGGTCAATCGCTATCGACCGGACATCGTTATCCACGAGCTCGCCGTTCGTCGTCACGCCGTTGTAGAGCTGGAGCAGCTGCGTGCCGTCCGGGCTCAGCACAAAAACTCCCTCCTTCGTACCTACCCATTTGTTATTGACCGCATCCACGGCGATGGTCTGAACCGACTGCTCCCGGAGGGGAAACACTGAAATGTACTGCGTTTTCGGCGCCAGGGGGTTTGTGATGATCGTCGCGCCCAGGTCCGTCCCCACCCACACTTCCCCGTCCTGGTCCACTGCAAGCGAGATAACGCTGTTGTTTGGGAGACCGTCCGCCGTCGAGAAATATCCCCATCCCCCCGTATCCTCGGTTCCCGCAACGGCTCCCGTTTCGTTGAAGAAATACAGTCCGCGATCCGACTTCGCCGTCGGCTCGGAATTCGCGAACCATTTTGTGCCATTCTGATCAACCACGACCCCCTGGAAAATTCCGTCTGACGTGTTGTAGAGATTTCTGAAATACGCGAACGTGGTGTCATTCACGAGCTGCGCCACAAAATCTCCGTTCACCGCCGTGCGATTGCAGAACCAGGTCTTACCTGCCTCGTCGGTTGCCGCACCTCCCGCAACCACGAACAGGGGGTCGGTCGCCAGTGTCGGAAAGAACGCAGGCGTACTCGTCACGTCAATCCGTCGACGTATCGTGTCGCCGCGAACTTCGACGGCCCCGCGCCCCCACGAGCTGACCCAGACCGAGCCGGGAGCGCCGAGCGACGTTTTATAGTAATCGTCGAATTCCATGATCGGATAGACCGCGCTCGTAAAATTTTTCCACCGTGCATTTTCCGGAAGAGAAGGATTGTACCGGTAGAACCCCGTGCCCCCGCCGTTGATACCCGTGCCGCACCACAGGACGCCCGAAGCGTCCACAACGAGGCTGGTAAACAGATTTGATTGAGGGCCGTTGGGCGCGCGATATTCCCAGGCATTCCCGTCCCAGAAGGCGATCCCTTTCGTCCCCGTCCCCGTCCACGGCAGCATGGCGGGCGCGGACGCACTTTGATCGAGCGCAAGAGACCCGGCCGTCGTGCTGTCGCTCGTCGCCACGGTTTGCAGCGCCCCCTCAAGTCCGGACAACGACTGAAGGCTGAAATTCGAGTTTCCGCTTACCGCGATGAACAGATTGGAAGCCGAAGACGTCAAGGAGGAAATTGCGATTCCCGAAAGCGATGGAATGTTCTGAAACGAGCCGCCGGCAAAGAATGCGGCCCCTGTATTCGTCGCAACGACGAGCGTATCGTGGAAGAGAGCAAGCGCGGTCACGAAGGACGATGAAGGGCCGAGCGAGTCGTAGTGGGTCCACGACGAGACATTGGGAGGAGTAAGCACGGCCGTCACCACGCCGGCGTCCGTGCCGACCCAGATGCGATTTCCCTGAAGGACCGCGTCCGTCACCGTGGGAGAAGGGAGAAAACCGAAGTACGCGTACGTATCGCCGAAATCGGCGCTGGATATCCGGTAGACCGAAATACCGAACTGGCTTGCGACAAAGAGTGTGTCGCCCGACCTCATAAACCTTTCTATTCCTTTATGCAGGTGGGTGGATTGTGCGATGGCGGTGATGGTGCTCCAGACGAGCGTCCCCGGATCCCTCACACTCAAGGAACCGTCGGACGCGCCGACCCAGATTCGCCCCTGCGTGTCGATGAAGGCCGCCGTGAGATCGTTGGAACTGATGCCGTCCGAATTCAGCGCCGTCGAAAAAGACCCGTTCTGTATGTCGTAGAGGAAAAGGCCCCCCGCCGTCGCCGCAGCGACCGTTTGGCCCTGAACGAACACCGACCGCACCGATTTCATGTCCGTGAAGTTCTTCCACTGCGCCAGCACCAAATTGTGCGCATTCATGGCAAGAAGGAGAGCGATGAGCGCAGGCGCCCTTGCTGCCCTGTATCCTCGGAGACCGCAATTCGCTCCGTGCACGCGTCAAATCTTTTTGAACAGTAAAGCCATTTCGACAGCCGCGAGCGCCGCACTCCGTCCCTTGTTGCCAAGACGCCCGCCCGCCCGTGCGCGCGCCTGACGTTCCGTGTCGGTCGTGAGGACGCCAAACGCCACCGGCAGACCCCAACGAAGCGCAACATCCTGAATTCCCCGGGCTGCTTCGGCCGCCACATATTCAAAGTGTGGCGTCTCGCCGCGGATCACCACGCCAAGGCAAACGATCGCGTCCCACCGTTTCGACCGCGCAAGCCGTTCGGCTACCTGCGGGAGTTCGAACGAACCGGGACAACGAAAAACCTTTGTGCCGCGACTGCCAACGCCGCACTCGGTCAACAGCTCACGCGCGCCCCTGAGCAGGTCTTCCGTGAGTTCTGCGTGGAACCTGCTCGCGACGATGGCGATCCGAAGGCCCCGTGCCGAAGGCGATCGCACCTCCGCTGACGAACGTCGTGGGTTCAATTCGGATCACGAAAAGAGCCGGCTTCTCATCGTCTCAACCACGTGCGTCGGAACGCGGTAGACGCCGAAAACCGCATCGTCATTTTTTTTCCCCCCGTGAAAATCCGAACCGCCGCTCTCAAGAAGGAAATACTGATTCACCACTCCGCGGTAGTACAGTTGCCGCGCTTCATTGTGCGAAGGATGCACGACTTCGATCCCGTCCATCCCCGCGTTGATAAGCTGCTGAAGCTCCGCTTCCGTCGTGTATTTTCCCGGATGAGCGAGGAATGTGAGACCGCCCGCCGTTCCGATCATCCGGACCGCCTCATCGATCCCCATCTGGTACTTCCGCTCGTAGGCCGGAGCCCCGACGCCGATGTATTTCTGAAAAACCTCGTGATAGTTGTCGACAAATCCTTCTTCAATGAGCGCGTTTGCGATGTGCGGTCTGCCCACCGACCCGACGCCCGCCTGGTCGAGTACCGCCTCGAGCTTCAGGGGGATGTTGATGCGGTTGAGCTTTTTCACGATGCGTTCCGCTCTGCGTAATCGCTCGTGGCGAAAGACCGTCAGGTAATCGAGGAGATTCTGGTTCGTATGGTCGAAGAAATAGGCAAGGATGTGGACATCCTTTTCCCCCAGCGTCACGCTGAGCTCGAGCCCCGGCACAATGTCGACGTGCCACTGCTTCCCCCACTCGACTGCCTCGTCGACCGCTCCCACGTTGTCGTGGTCGGTAATCGCGATCGACGAAAGCCCGACTTCATACGCCTTCTTCACGAGTTGTTCGGGTGCGAGTGCACCGTCCGAGTAGGTTGTGTGTGTGTGCAGGTCGGCCCACGGGCCGCCGGTTGGCCCGGCGGCATCCCTCTGGTCGGAATCCCCCATGTCAGATGCCTTGCTCATCGCTCGCTGTGATCCTCTCCTATCTTCCGCACGCCCTTCGAACATCGGGGACCGGCGTCTTACAAATGCTTCTTCCGAAATCCTTCGTAGTCGTTGATGGTGAGCTTGTTGCCCCGGAGAGCGACTTGACCCTCCCGCACGAACTGGTGCAGCATGCGTGAAACGGTTTCACGCGAGGTCCCCGCCATGTTGGCGATGTCCTGCTGCAACGGAAGGTCTTCAATCTCCACCTTCCCCTTGCGGAAAACGCCGATGTCGTCGGAAAGGATCAGGAGGACGTTCGCCACGCGGCCCGCCGCGTCCTTGAGCGACAGACTCTTGATCTGCATGTCGGCCTTCCGCAGACGCATCGCCAGCTCGGCCAGCAGTGACGTGGCAACCATGGGGTACTGATGCAGGGCCTCGAGAAAATCGCGCCGGTGGAGCATGAAGAGTTCCGACTTGACCGTGGCAACGACGCTCGCGGACCGTGCCATCCCATCCAGCAGAGACATCTCTCCGAAGAATTCCCCGGGACCAAACAGGGAGAGAATGACTTCCCGCCCTTCTTCGTCCATCCGGACCACCTTCACCTTCCCCGAGATGATGACGAACAGCGCGGCGCCGCTCTCCTGCTCGAGGACGACGATATTCCCCTTCTTATACTTCTGACGTGTGCCCAGGCGCGCGATCTTGAGGAGGTCTTTTTCCTCGAGTTCGGCAAAAATGGGAACACTGCGAAGAAAGTTTATTTCATCGGAAGACATAGGAGACCGGACATTCACGTACGGAAAGAACCGTAACCATCGCCCTCGGGTGGTAGGATAGGACGAACTCGGCGTTCAATATATCCGCTGGGGATGTGAAATGCAAGGAATTTGTCTTCTGAGCGCTCATGAGGGAAGATAGCCCGGGTGAGGTTCGGATGAAACGAATTCTATTGGATGAGAAAGAGGTATGCCAGAGCGATAAAGCTGACCTGGGTAACGGCGAAGAACGCCGCCGACTCATTGTCGAGGCGCTGGGTCGCCGCCAGATACGACGGATCCTGCGTCGCTACATAGAAGTCGAACTTTCCGTTCGCCCGATCCTTGAAGTACGCCGCGAGAACGCCCGAGACAACCATGGTCGCACTGGAGATAAAGACGGGCCATTCGTCATTCACCTGAACGCCCCGGGTGCCGTTGATGACGTCACCGTGGAAAAGTCCGCTTTCTGCGCTCAACGGCTTGAGGCGCACGACCGAAGAGGATCCCAGAGAATCGGGCAATTCGAGCGACGTCGATTCGAAGCCCTCTTTTCGGAAGGTGAGTGGAACTCTGACGCCTTCGGAGGTCTTGAAGATGAACGGCGTGGTCGCGATTTCCTCGGCGCCTTGAAAAACTTTTGCGGACGAGGGGATGGACTGAACGAATGTTCGCGCCGCAACATTCACGGAGAGACGTGCATGTTCCCCTTGTTGAACGACCATTGAATCCGACCGCATCACGGGGTCCCAGGCGAATGCGCTCGGAGAAATCACGCGAATACGACACACGCCGGGGCGGACCGGATACATTTTGATGGGAGCCGGACCCGCGTACACCGAATCGACGTAGACATCACCCTTGCCGTCCGGGATCGTGACGTCGATCGTCGCGCGTGTGGAATCGGCGACTGCGGCGGGCGCGCCAGAGATCTGGGCCGCGCATCTGGCCGCAAGGAGAACCGAGGCAATGAAACCGAAAGTCTTCATTCCGTCTTGCTCTCGGCAAACGCGAAGACGGACCGGTCTTCGCATGTTACGAAAAGCAGTTTCCCCCACATGACGGGCGTCACGCGAATGCGTCCCTCCGCCGAGAAGTGCCACACTTCGCGCCCGTCGTCGATACGGAGCGCGTAGAGCGTCCGGTCGAGTGAGCCCACGAACACGTTTTGTCCTGCGGCCAGAGGAGCGCAGTCAATGCCGCTTTGAGTCACAAACGTCCAGCGCGGTTTGCCGCTCTGAAGATCAAGCGCTCGGCAGATACCGTCCGCCGCACCGGTGAATACCGTCGACCCGTCGCACGAAGCGGACCCGTAGATCTTCGCGTGCGCATCAAACGTCCAGCGGACTTCTCCGCTCTGCGCGTCGAGCGCATACAGCGTCCCGCCCAGCGACCCGACCACGACGAGCCCGCCGGCAACGAGAGGCGAGGCAAAGATGCTTCCCCCGGTCTCCCTGCTCCATCGCAATTCTCCGTTCTTGGCGTCGACCGCATACACCCGTCCGTCGTCTCCGCCGAAGAAAATCGACTGCCCGTCGGATGCGGGGGACGACCGGATCGGCTTGCGGTCTTCATTGCCGGCCGCTTTGAACTTCCAGTCCTCCGTCCCATCCTCCTTCTTGAGGCAATGTACCATCCCGCGGAGCGTTGTGACGTACACGGATGGACCCATGACGAGGGGGGACGATTCGACCGGCCCGACATCGACCGACCAGACTTTTCGCTGGTCATAAAGGTCGTATGCAACGAGCGTCGAAGCCCCGGAGGCGAGCGGGATGTAGATCACGCTCCCCGCGAGTACCGGCGTTCCGTATACCGGACCGTCCACCGCCAGATACCCGATCCGTTTTCCGGTGACGATGTTCACGGCATGGACTTCGCCGCGGAGCGTCCCGACGAACAAGACGCTGTCGCGCACGATCGGAGTGCTTGCGATCCCGGCCGAGGCATCGTACTCCCACACTTGTTTGAACGGGGGTATGAGCACCACGCCCGATGAATTTTTTCGCGACGCATCGCCGCCCATCGTCGTCCAGTCATGAGACGATGTCTTGAGCGGACGGCTCAGCGTGATGCCTGCGCAGCCGGAAAACATCCCGATGAGTACGGGGCAGAAAAATGCGACCCAGCGTGCGGTGTTCCTTCGCGAGGGAGTCAGCGTGCGCATCAAAAATCCCATCCGAAAAAGAACTGAGAGAAGAGGCCCGACTGGAACTTCGTGAGGTTATTCAATATCTGTTTACCGAAGTCGTAGCGGAGAACCAGCGCGCCGCCGAGGTTGAGCCGAACGCCGGCTCCGACGCTT
>DATJYV010000165.1:0-4462 GCA_035499415.1 Bacteroidota bacterium | reverse complement strand
CTGTTTCACCCCGTCTTGAGAGACGGCGCCTCGGGCGAGAGCCGCGTACGGTACGTGAAGCCGGGTTCTGTGGGTCGCTTCACCGGGTCGAGTTTAGCGAACTCATGCATGTCAGGAGAACAAGAGAGACAAAATGTTCACGGGAATTGTTGAAGGCACAGGCGAAATTCTGTCGTTGCGCAAGGGACGGGACAGCGTTGGCTTTGTCGTCCGCTCAAGGCGGATTGCCCGCGGCCTGCGCGTCGGAGATAGCATTGCAGTGGGCGGCGTCTGCCTGACGGTCACGCGCCGGACCGCTGATACTTTTTCCGTCCTGGCCGTCGAGGAGACCCTCGCGAAAACAACGCTTGGCCGCCTCAAGCCAGGCGACCTTGTCAATCTTGAAACTCCACTCACTCCGACGGCCAAGCTTGGCGGTCACTTTGTTCTGGGTCACGTCGACGCGGTTGGCCGCGTTCAAAGGGTGGAACTTCGTCGGAGCAGTTGCTTGTTCTGGATTTTGGCGCCGCCCCGGTATTCACATCACCTCGCGCCCGAGGGCTCCATCGCAGTAGACGGCATCAGTTTTACCATCGCAAAAGTTGCGCGCGGTTCGTTCGCCGTCTCGGTTATTCCCCACACGCTCGCGGTGACGACCATGCGCTCGATTCGGGCGGGAGACCGGGTCAATCTCGAATTCGATATTCTCGGCAAACTGATGGAACAGTTCGTGAAAAGGAGGCGGCGGAAGCGTGAGTAGGCGCATCATTTACAAGATTCGTCAGGCAGATGGACCTCCCGTTCCCGACGCCCAATGGGACGAGGTGATGAAACTCCAGCATTGGTACAATTCAGAGTTCCTCTGGAGTTCCGGGCGCATCGCGTTCAAACGGTATGCCCTGTTTCCGAACACGGAGGAATTTTCGGACCTCGGGCAGAGCATCTGGGAGATCATCGCGGCTCGGGAGGATAAGCTTCGTCGCGACGGTTGCTCGGACACCGAGACCATCGAACAACTTGAGAGAGACCGCCTCGTCTTTGTCAAATGGGGAGGGTACTTCGACGGTTGCCATGCAAGCGGATTTACGAGGACTGCGGACAATGAATGGAACGCGTTTCTCGTTTGTGATTTTCTTCTGAAGGCCTCGGTCGTTGCACCCGAGGCGACGTTTTACGTCCACGACGAAGGTAACTTCATCAAGACGGGCTCGGTCAAACTCCGGGCCGGGGCGGTGATCGTCCCGGCGCATCAATTCCGCATTCCTTCCTTCGTTGAAGAACTGACGAAAGATCGCCATGTTTTTTCGGTCGTCGACCCGGATAAATACGCCCGGCATCCCGCCTTGCGAAACATCATACCCGACTTCAACCGGCTGGAGCCCGACGAAAGGAAAACGGTTCTCAAGAACTGGAATTGGCTGGGTTACGGTGACGGATACGACACAGAGGGAGATGACCGAAAAGGCTTTGATTTAAATAAGAAGGTGAGGGACTTTCGTCTCGAGGCCTGACGCGCCTGCTGTTGCATTTCGTCGGAAAGATCGGTACAATTGATACGCAACCCCACGTGAGTGGGGATTTTTTTGCTTCGTTTCAAGGAATCGTCCATGTATACATTCTTCATCATCATCGAAGTCCTGGTCAGCATCCTGCTCATGTTGGCCGTTCTCATGCAGTCGAGCAAGGGGACTGGTCTTGCGGGTACATTCGGAAGCGCTAACATCGGTTCGGTCTTCGGGGTGCGGCGCACGTCCGACTTCCTGACGCTGTCCACCCAATGGTTGGCGGCGGCGTTCCTCCTGCTGGCGCTTGCGATAAACCTCTGGTTCCTTCCCCACGGCCTGGAAACACGGCAGAGCGTCATTCAATCCGTGCCGCCGCCGTCCACGATTCCCCAGGCACAGCCGGGACCGGAGCAGACGGCACCCGAACCGATTCCCCCCGTCGCTTCGCCCGCCCAAAAGAAATGAGCCCGCGCACCCATGGCTCAATTGGTAGAGCAACTGACTCTTAATCAGTGGGTTCCAGGTTCGAGTCCTGGTGGGTGCACAAATCTCCTCTACTCAGGTCCTGCGCCAGAAAGCGGCGCATCCTCCTCTGGCGGAGAGTCCTGCCTGTCCGCCGATTTTTGGCGGAGTGAGTGCACACATTTTCTTTATACAGCTTCTGCGCCTTAGGCGTATCCAGCGGAGAGTGCATGCTGGCCCTGCCTGTCCAGCAGGCGGGCGCCGATTTCTTTCGAGGTCGGCGCACGATTCTCCGTCCACGCAAGCTTTCTCATTCTCCGCACCGCATTTTTGTCGCCGAAGTGGCGGAATTGGTAGACGCGCTGGACTCAAAATCCAGTCTGGCTTACCCCAGGTGGGGGTTCGATTCCCCCCTTCGGCACGATGGTCACGGTCTATGTACTCGAGTCTCTGCAGGAGGGGAAGTGGTATATCGGATTGACGACGAAGGTCGCAAGCCGGATCCAGAAACATTATGCCGGCGGCGTTCCGTCGACACGGCGACGAAGGCCGCTACGGCTCATTTACAGTGAACAATGTTCGAACGCGGCAGCGGCACGTCAGAGGGAGAAGTGTTTCAAGAGCGGGCCGGGTCACAAATATCTGCGGGAGATACTTGGAGGTAGACGCGTCCCGACTTTGTCGGGACAAGCTGGACTCAAAATGCAGCTTGCCCCGTGCCTTTGACGGAGTCTGGCTTACTCCAGTTTAGCCCGTTCCACGGGCGTGGGGGTTCTCAGCCAGCCTGTCCGCCGGCCATTCGGCGGAAGGCTGATGTGCCTCTGGCGCAGATTCCCCCCTTCGGCACAAATGAGGAGTAGGCGAACAGCTGTCAGCGGTTCCAGTCGGAGGTTGGTAACGAACCATCCGTCACGATCGCGCGATCGCGCGGATGGATGCATCAAGCAATCTTCATCCACCATACGTCAATACGAATTACGGCCAGCAAGATTCCTCTTCCAGGGCAGTCCTGCCTGTTTCTTCCTGAATTTCACGCGAAATCAGTCCCCTCGCTCTGCCTGACTCACAATTCTTTATTCGAATTTCAGTCCGCGGATTTGTATCTTAACTGCGAGCGTTGCGATTCCTGGTCCTGTCTCACCATGCGCAGGAGGTCATCATGAAGAGGTCCGTCCGCCTCAAGATCAACGACAAATTACACGATGTTGTGACCGACCCATCGCGGAAGCTTCTCTGGGTTCTGCGAACGGAGCTTGGCCTTACCGGTACGAAATACGGATGCGGCGAAGGGTATTGCGGGGCGTGCACCGTCCTCGTGAATAACGACGCAGTCCGATCCTGCCAGACTCCGCTGCAAGACGTCGAAGGCAAGGAAGTCGTGACGATCGAGGGCCTTGAAAAAGATGGCGGCCTCAGTGCGCTCCAGCATGAATTTGTGCAGCACGACGCGCTTCAATGCGGGTATTGCACGTCCGGCATGATCATGAGTGCAACGTCGTTGCTCAAAGCGAACTCCCGCCCGAGCCGCGCCGAGATCCTGGAATGGATGGACTCGAATCTTTGCAGATGCGGCGCTCATAAGAGAATCGTCGAAGCGGTCGAAGCTGCGGCTGCCGGCACGAAAGGAGGGATTTGACCATGATGCTCGAAGAACCCTCCGTTCCATGGGATGAGAACAGCGTGGCGACCCTCGACCGACGGTCGTTCATTCGAATTTCCGGCGGGATCGTTGTTCTCTTTTCGATCGGCGATTCTCTCCTGTTCGCTCAGGAGCCGGCACGAATGACGCGGCCGGCCCTTCCGACCGACTTCAACGCTTTTCTTCGAATCGGTGCGAACGGAAGGGTTTCGTGTTACACCGGGAAAATTGAGATGGGGCAGGGGGTGGTGACGTCTTTTGGGCAAATGATTGCGGAAGAGCTTGACGTCGACCCTTCGTCGGTGGATATGGTGATGGGAGATACGGACCTCTGCCCCTGGGACATGGGGACATTTGGGTCGGGGTCGACCCGGTTTTTTGGGCCGGCTCTTCGAGCGGCGGGGGCGGAAGCGCGTGCGGTTCTCGTCGACCTGGCAGCCGAGCGTCTCAACATTCCGCGGGACCAGCTCGTCACAGCGGACGGAATCGTTTTCGCAAAGGGTGACAACGGCAAGCGGGTCTCGTACGCGGAGCTTGCAGCAGGGGGAAGGATCGAGCGTCACGTGACGGGAAAAGTTCCTCTCAAGAAGCCGGCGGAATTCAAGGTCATTGGCAAGTCCCGGACACGTGCAGACGGGCGGGACAAAGTTACGGGAAGGGCGAAGTACACGGCCGATATTCAGATTCCCGGAATGCTGTACGCGAGGATCGTGCGTCCGCCAGTCCACGGTGCCAAGTTGACGGAGGTCGATGACTCCGGGGCGAGAGCAATGGAGGGCGTTCAGGTTGTGCGCAAGGGCGATTTTATCGCCGTCCTGCACGCATCCCCCGATGTTGCCGCCGAGGCGCTCGGGCGCATAAAGGCAAAGTTCGATCT